>CAZXQV010000031.1:0-10710 GCA_964643195.1 uncultured bacterium
ACAGCTTACACAATGTCAATTTAATTTATGAATTTATTTTTTACGAATGGTATTAGCTGCTTTAAAAAGACTTGCTAGCACTATGATAAGAATAGATCTTGGAGGTGTACGTGGTACAGCACAAAGGCGAAGACAAGCTGCCTGGGATGATTCTTGGACCTTAAGACTTTTATCAAGATTATTTGAGGTCGAACTGTAAAGTATTTTTAATCAAAAGACCCTGCCTTGGAGCTGTAGTATTAGGGCTAAAGTTGCATCCTCGTCCGATCGACGCTGGCGTTCTGCGGCTCTTCGTAAAGCTTCTACATCAACAAATTCTCCTTCAGTCTCTTCAATGATCTGCGGAAAAGCCAAACCGAGTTTGCGGTTTAACTCAGCATTTGCCCGATTGATGCGGTCGGTACATTCTCGGCCTCCATTACGCCAGAAAAAGTAAGCGTGTACGATTTGGTTATCTCCACTGGCAAGAAAATCTATGAACTGTTGCACTTTTCTGCCTATGATCCGCATGTAGAGAGGTCGCTCACGAACGGGGCTAGCTTCTGGAGTTAAGCGTGCGATTGTTTCAACAGCATCCGCTTTTTGGTGGATTGTAGCCTCTTTTGCGCTATAGATATCCCAAGCTTGACATAGATCAAAGAGATCGGGAAAAGAGATGCCCAATATTTTCCCAATTTGCAGATGGGCAGCTTGTACATCCCGATCATCATTGTTAACGGAAAGTCGCTCGTTTGCGACGCGTTGTAGTAGAGCAGTTAAGCAATTCATGAGAATTTTTTTAAAAGGACCTTCTTGCCACTCTTCAGGGGAGGAAAGAGAGTTAGCCAGAGCCATTAATGTTTGGGTTGCCGTTTCCTGGACAAAAAGCGATTGCAGGCTCGTGAATGCAATAAATAGTTGATTGAAGTCCGGCCTCCGATAAGGGAAAGCAGCATAGTAGCGTCCTAGCTCGGCTAGTAAGGTAGATTGCATTTTGACAGCAGAAATCGGCGCCATCATTTCTGGTGGAGCATTTTCGGGAATAGGTAATGGCGCTACAGGGGCGATCGCGACCTCTTGTAAAAGTGCATTCAATTCTTCTAAAAACTCATTTTCAAAATTTCGTTTTGGAATAGAGAGCGGTGAAAGAAGTTGAGGTGCTCTCTTTCCTAAATTGTTAGCTTTAATGATAGCCCGAAGAGCTTCATTATATCGAAAAATTTCTCGTTCTTGATAATTCTCAATCAGCATGCCTTCTGTTCCTGTTCGAGCTTGGTCGAACATATCAGTAAATAATTCATCAAGAGTTACTTGAAATGTATGAACTTCTGCTTTAAATTTATGTGGATTGCCATCATATTGCGGAAAGAGTTGTTGTAAAGCAGCGGTTCTTCTGCGGAGTTCATCCACAAAATTGCGATGGATAACGATCAACTCTTCCAGCTTATCAAATGAAGCAGCGACTCTTGTGGATCCGGGCGATGCTCTTTCTTCGAGAACAGCTACCTCGGGGAGTGGTGCCGGTGCGGCCGTTTGACATTCGTGAGGAGGAGGAGGAGGAGGAGGTGGTGGTGGTAGTTGTGGAATTTCATCTCTAAGTGGCTTTGAACGGTCTAGTCGATTCTGCTTTCTCAAGCTAAACCCAAAAAGGATAAAAAGCGCAATCGAAGTGGCTGCCGCCACTGAACCTGTAATAATCGCCGCCTTATAAGAAACTAGCCGAGAAAGAAATGGTGGCCTGAAAATCACTCCTAATGCAACCCCAGTGACCCCAAGGGTAAGCAAGGCCCCTATAGCTATCATCCCTTTACTACAATTAGAAATATTCCTAATATCCATAATATTAGTATTTTAACAAAAATTGATTTGTTAAACAAATGTTAAAATATTTATTTTATTATTTGTTCAATTTCGGGCTGTGTGAGAGGGCGAAAGCCTCCAATCGGCAGTTCCCCCAGGGTAAAAGGTCCTATCCGGATTCTTTTAAGCTCTAAGACTGTCAGTCCAGCTGATTTGAGCAGCTCCCTGATTTCGTTCTTTTTCCCCTCAGCCACACTGATTTTGACAGTGCCGCGACGCACTTTTTTAACCATTTTAGGGGCCACCCAGCAGCCCTGCACCCGAGCCCCTTCGGAGAGTCTTTCGAGGTGAATAGGCATGATTTCCTGCCCTGTCTTAGCTACATACTCTTTTGTTTGATCAAAAGAGGGGTGGATCAGACGCTGTGAAAAGTCGCCATCGTTTGTGACAATAATAGCACCTGTTGTCTCCCTGTCAAGGCGGCCCACTGTAAAAAGTCTCTGAGGAAGGTGGGCAAAAAGGTCGATCACAAGCTTGCTATTCTTCGTAAATCGTGAGTTAGAACAGTCATAGCCAATCGGCTTATTTAGCAAATAATAAACCTTACGCTCTGCTCTTAAAAATTTGCCATCAAGAGCGATTTGATCTCTGTCAGGATCCACTTGGGTTTGCGGTAAAACAACAATTTGGTTATTAACCGAAACACGACCATCAAAGATAATTTCCTCTGCTGCCCGTCTCGATGCCACGCCGGCTTGCGCTAAAGCTTTACTAAGTCTCATAAGGCTGATATTATATACCCTTTTATGATTGTTGAGGAGTAAAAGTGGCAAAGCTCATTCTTTTGCGTCATGGCCAATCCGAATGGAATAAGAAAGATATTTTTACTGGATGGGTTGATATCCCTCTTGCTCCTGAAGGAATTGAGGAAGCAATCAATGCTGGGAAGGAGATGGCTAATCAGCCAATCGATCTGATTTATACATCGACTTTGGTGCGTGCCATGCAGACATTGATGATTGTGATGGCCTATCACAAAGGGGAAAAGGTCGCTGCTGTTTCCCATAGCCTGAACGATCCCCATGGCGATTGGTATCAGCCTCCTAAGGGATTTCCTGTCATTCCAGTTTTGCAAGCGTGGCAACTCAATGAACGTATGTATGGCGACTTGCAGGGCAAAAACAAGCAGAAGACACGCGAACAATATGGCGATGAGCAAGTGAAGATCTGGAGACGCAGTTTTGCTACGCCTCCTCCTGGGGGAGAGAGTTTGAAATTAACGGCTGAACGGACCTTGCCCTATTTCCAAGAGGTGATTGTGCCGAAGCTTGAGCAAGGCCACAATGTCCTGATTTCAGCACATGGAAATTCTCTACGCTCGATCGTTATGCAGCTTAATGGATTGACTGAAGAGCAAGTATTACAGCTCGAAATTCCAACTGGCAAACCACTTTACTACCAATATGAAGGGGGCCATTTTGCTTTACTTTGATCATCAATTGACAACCCAGCCAAAAGCAGGCGTTGTTGAGAAGATGGCGCCTTTTTTCCAAATCCGGTGGCATTCACCAGTGGCTCCCTACACAATAGGTGAGCCGTTACAGAAGCCCATCGAAGAGGCGTATAAAGAGATCTACCGCCTTCTAGGTGCTGATTCTGACGACCATTTTGTCTTCACTTCTTCAGGGGCTGAGGCGGTCAATCATGCCATTATGGCGACCTACATCGATGTGACGCGCAAAACTGGCAAAAACCACTTTTTAAGCACCAATTTGAGCGAAGGGCCAACCATTCTTTCGATGACTCGTTTGCAAGAGATGGATTGTCTCTTCGATATGGTGCGTGTGACGGAAACAGGTCAGCTGACAAAAGAGGGGCTGATTGAGGCGTTGACCCCAAGAACAGCGCTTCTCTCCGTTTCACTAGGTTGCGGCATCACGGGAGTCTACCAAAAATTATCTGGGATTGCTGAGCTTTGTCGTGAGCGGGGTGTCCTTTTACATATCGATGTGACTCACGCTTTAGGGAAGGTCAGGATCGCTCTTGATGCTGATTTTATCACCTTCAATGGAGAGCAAATGGGCGCCCCAAAAGGGACAGGTGGTCTTTTGATCAGAAAAGAGCTTGAGGTGAGCCCCTTCATTTTAGGCGGTAATGAGCAACGAGGCATGCGAGGAGGCAGTCTTAATCTGCCCGCGTTGGTAGGTCTTGGAGAAGCTGCAAAACAAGCTTTGGAAAATTGTGACCATGCTGCGATGGAGACAGCGAGATTGCGCGCGCTTTTTGAAGAACGTGTTCAAACGCTTTTGCCCAAAGCAAAGGTTGTTTTAGCTAACGAAGTCCGTCTTCCTCATGTCACTACTCTGATTTTTCCTGGCGTGAAGACAGATGCACTCGCTTATAGCTTGGCACAAGAAAATTTCTTTGCAGCTATTGGAGGTGGCAATTTTCAACAGATCGCCTTTTTGCTGAAAGCATTGAAAATTGGAGAGTCTTATTCAGGTCTCAGTTTTTCTTTTGTTCCCGAAATGGGACAGGAGGAGCTTTTGAAAGCCGCAAAACTGCTCTTTGAAAATGTGGCTAAACTGCAACGCTATAGTGAGAAAATATGAATCTACCTGTCTGGAGTCGCTACAGCCGCAAAATGGCTGCAAAAATTCTAAATCCACGCAATTTTGGCACCTTCTCCCGCGAAGATGCTGAAAAGCGGAAGATGCGCTATGTTGAAGGTAGAGAAGGTTTCATTGTTGATGGGAATGCTGTTGCGCTTTTCTGGCTTGTCGATGAAACGGACGGCATGATTGTCGATGCTCGCTTTCAGATGTTTGGTGATTCGGCATTGATCGCTGCATGCGAGGAGGCTTGCCTGCTTGTGGTAGGCAAAAATTGGGATCAGGCCAAGCGCATTTCTGCAGAATTGATCGACAAGCAATTGAGAGATCATCCCGATCGAGAAGCCTTTCCTGAGGAAACCCGTTCTCATTTAAATCTTGTGATTGATGCCATCGATGATGCGGTTGAAAAGTGCCTCGATTTGCCTCTTCCAGAATCTTACGTTTCACCAGTGCCCAAAACGATTGAGGGTGATGGCTATCCCGGATGGGAAGAGCTTTCTCACAAGCAAAAATTAGCTGTTATTGAGCAGGTTATTCAAGAAGAGATTCGGCCCTATATCGAATTAGATGCGGGTGGAATTGAGGTTCAAGAGTTGGATGGGATGGAACTCAAGATTGCCTATCAAGGAAGCTGCACATCTTGTTTTTCTTCAATTGGAGCAACACTATCAACGATTCAAGAAATCATGGCAGCTAAGGTGCATCCCGATCTTAAGGTGATTCCAGACATGGAAGCTCTTACTTTATAGCTGAATCAGTTTGCATTAATTGCGAAAGACGAGACGACGGAAGATGGGAAGAAACGGAGTGAAACCCTCTTCTAAAAATTGAACAAGCGCCACAACAAAAAGCTGTTCCAAGCGACCCGCTAAAACCCCACGATCGTAATCTTCTTTTTTCTCAATCGCAAATGAAGTCGCTGGCCTGCCCAATACAGCGAACTCCTCCGGTGACATATTGATATTCAGGCCAAGACCAATGATCACTCCCACTTGATCACCAACAGCGACTGTCTCACAAAGTATCCCCGCGATCTTTTTGCCATGTACAAGTACGTCATTAGGCCACTTAATCTGTGGGGCAATACCCTCTTCCTCAAGCAGTCGTGAAACCGCAATCGCCATCACATGTGTTAGGGAAAGCGCATCTTTTTGACTCTCTTCAATAAAAAAACAGAAACTTGAGTAAAGATTTTTTTGGGGTGGAGAAAGCCAGAGGCATCCATATTGCCCACGACCAGACGTCTGACTCTCAGCAGAAACAATGGTTACCCTTTCACGCGAAAAAGTAGCAAGATGCTCCTTTGCCCAGTCATTTGTTGACGAAATGGAATCAAACCGATGGTGCATTAATTCCATGACAGCAATGATAGCAAAAACCAATATTATACTTAAAGAGATTGAAAGATGGACCCTCTCCAAATCGGTTAAATGTATAATTAATTTTCGAGCGCGCTATGTGGAATCATAAACTTCTTCTTCGACTGGACTGGCGGTTTATACCTATTATTTTAGCGCTTATGGTCATCAGTCTTTTGGTGATTTCTACAACTGATCCGAGCTCAATAGGGGATAGCTTTCTCACTGTCAAAGTAGAAAAACAGTTCCAACGTTTTCTAATAGGTTGGGTCATTTTCTTCGCTCTTTCTGCCTTTGACTACTCTAAGCTGCGTGACTGCTCCTTGATTCTATACCTCATCATGCTTTTGGCCCTTCTTGGTCTTTTTATGGTCCCCGCTATCCAAAATGTCCATAGATGGTACCGCCTACCTATCATCGGTGCCAGCATTCAGCCCGCTGAATATGCCAAATTGGTCGTTGTGATAACTCTTAGCTGGTTTCTTGAACGTAATCGAGCTGTTATCGCTTCCTTATCGACTTCACTCATTGGTTGTGTGATCTTCGTGATCCCTTTTCTTCTTATTCTCAAGGAGCCCGATCTTGGAACTGCGCTTGTCCTTTGCCCCATCGCTTGCGTCATGTTCTATCTCGGAGGTGCCCACACGAAATTAGTCCGGATGATGTTTTGGGCAGGGGGCCTGGCATTGCTGCTGATTCTCCTCATCTTCATGGGCATCTTCTCTTTCGATGAAATGCGCCCCGTTGTTACTAAGGTGATGAAAGATTACCAGTATGAAAGGCTTAACCCCCATAACCACCATCAATGGGCTGCAGTGACGGCTATCGGAGTAGGCGGAATCAAAGGGACAGGCTGGAGATCAAGCAACTTTACAGGGAGAGGCTGGTTGCCCTTTGGCTATACAGATTCTGTCTTTCCAGCATTTGGCGAAGAATTTGGCCTTTTCGGTCTTGTGCTGCTGCTTCTCCTCTTCTATACTTTGATCTATTTTGGATTTCAGGTGACGGCAGTCGCAAAGGACCATTTTGGGAGAATGCTCTCGGCAGGAATTACAGTCTATTTGGCAATGCATGTCTTGATTAACATAGGGATGATGTGTGGAATGCTCCCAATCACAGGAGTACCTCTCATTTTAGTTTCCTTTGGAGGATCCTCAATTTTTGTTACGATGGCAGCATTAGGAATTCTGCAAAGTGTCTATATAAGAAGGTTTATGTTTTGATGCATGGATTTATTTTTGAGCCAGGTGTTTGGGAAGGTCACGGGACAATTTCATTTAGTATGGCGGCAGATCGCTTACCGTTCAACATGCGATGGATGGTACAGCCAGAGGTAGATGGAAAACTCTGCTTCAATCAAGTGGTTAAAGTAGAAGACTTTACTGAAAATATGCAAAACCACTTTTCTGTAATGAATGTAAAGTCAGAATCTTTTGTGATTCAATTAGAGAATCATTTGGTCGGTAAGGTAGAGGGGAAAGGAGTGCTGAGTCGTGATGTATTGGCTTGGGAATTTCGGGAGAATGAGCAGGGTTTTGAGGGTTTTGAGATTTACGAGAAAATGGAGGGTGGCTACCGAATGAGGGCTGAGTTTACAGCAGGCGAGGGTTTGCGTACCTTTGTCCATGGCACCATCAAAAAAATCGTATAGCTGAATCACCTCACCTTACGAAAAAAGGATCCGGTCTTGAAGTACAATAGGCAAAATATCAACAAGCGTCGGAAACCAGTTTAATCCTCTCGAATAAACCAACCGAGAAGCAATATGGGCCGCAATCACAGCTTTCTTATGATTTTCAGGAAGCAATTTGATCAAATCATCCCTATAGTTATCACGCAAAAATTGCGGGCAATATGTCAAAAAGCACTGAATAAGAGGATCTTTTGGATCTTTTGATAATTCGATTCCATCCAAGTAGGCAAGCATCTGATCGGTGAAAAGATTGATCCTCTTTGAAATTTCATCGGAGAGTTCTGTAAGCGGTTTTTTCATCTCTTTGTGAGCTTCTAAAAGTAGTTTCGCTTCGCTTAATGCAGCCAGCCGCACTTTCTCCAAAATCTGTTCGACCAGGATCGCTTTATGTTTTAAAAAATCCTCATCTGAAAGAGTCAGACCAGTTAGAATTTCAAATGAACTACAAATCACGCCGCCTTTGTTCGCAGAGCTATCTTTGATGATCAAAACACCAGCTTCTTCAAGATAATGCCGAGCCCAGGGAGATAGATAGAGATTGGCCCCCTCTATAATCGCTCTAGAAGTAGGCACTCCCTCTTTGTCTAGAAAATCCTTGTAATTGAGGTCGCGCAGTGTTCTGGGTCTTCCTCCACAAGGCAAGAAGATATCAGCCTTCGTTTGGTGAACGTTGTTACGGAAGAGGGCGTTCATCTCATTTCCAGAGATCCAATCGGGGACAACATTGCCATCTCTATTACGCCAACAAAGCGTCTGACTATTGTAAGAGGTTGACTCCCGCTTATTCTCACGGTCGAGCAAAAACCCCCCGATAGAGAGCTTTTCTGGAGGATAGTGAGAGATCGATTTAGCTTCGCAAAAGAGCTGAACCATGATGTCGAGATCAAGCCCTGCGGGATCATAGATCGTTCCAGAAACATCTGTCAGTGCCAAAAGTTTAGCAGTTTTGGAGTAGTATTTTTTCAAATTGAGGATCTGATTGCCCCCCACATCACCATCAGGTCCTCCAGTCATTTTGACAGTAAATGTATCTTTTTCCGGATCGATTCCAAAATAGCGCAGCACCTGATCCATACAGACATTGACACCAAGAGAGGTAACGCCATATTCCTTGTGATTGATTCCCACACCCGTTTTACCACTGATGAAAGCCCCCCCTGGTCTATAGCCCTGTTTGCGACTCTCTGAAGCGATCCATTCGATCATGCAATTATGCATATTCTCGTCCGGGCCAAGATAAATATATTCAGGCTTTTGCCAGTAGTCTACGATCTCTTTATGACGCAGTTTCTCATCAGCATCACAGTTGATGAGTGAGAGAAAATTTCTCACAAATGAGCGCTGCGTTTGGTAAAGATATTCAAGCTTCTGCTCCTCGACAAAGTGATGAAGCTTCTCTTCACGCTCTTTCCCAGCAAGCCCCGCAATCACCATCTCATGATCCAAAATCTGCGCCTCTGAAGCCAGTCTCTCATCGGGCTTCAGAAAAATAATCGCCTTAGCACCACCCTCTGGAATGTCTTTATTTTTCTTCTGCTGCGTAAATGCCAAGTTATAGCACTCGGTGAAAACACTGTTTCTTTCAGCCAGCATCCGCTCTTTCATTTGTGGGAAGACAGTACGTAATCCACCTCGTGCAAGGTCGCGGAAACGGATATGAAAACCAAAAAAATGCATCCCCTTCACAAAAAAAATGGCATAAGGAAGCTCTGGGAAAAGCTTTTCACGCTCAAATCCCGCATGGTTTAGATATTCAGGATCCAGTCGGAAAGCAAGCGCGGTCTTATTTTTTAGATAGAAATTAGTCTTCAATGTGTGCTCAACAAAATTCATGCTCTGACGGAAAATATGCTTCCGCGGGTTGTCATGATATTCATGCCCTGTATCTAGCTGATCTACAAGTTTGTAAAATTCATCACGACTGATTCTAAATGTATGTATATTATGATGTTGTGGATGAAATTTTTGCTCAAAAGCCTCGCACAGTTTGACTGAAAGTTCGGGATGGCGGCAGAGAGCTTCTTCAATATTTTCGGGATCATAGAGATTGGGGTCAACATGGACGAGTAGTTGGTGAACAAAATTCATCGTAGTGCGCAAAAAATTGCCCAGATTGCCGCGCAAAAGTTTGGATGCGACAAATGTTTCAGCAATTAAATCGATAGAGCCGAAATATTTGAGAGTGACCATCTCTTGTAAGAAATCGGCGATATCAGAGCTATCCCAGGCAGCCTCTCCTTCACGTCCGTGCAATCCAAAGGCTAGCAGAAAAATCGAATCTATCTGGTAGGGATGAGTATAGGTGGCATTGACACGGCGCATGACAAGACCATGTTGTTCCACAATACGCGCTAGTCTGTAGAGAAAGTTATGTTTCGGGACATTTTTCCATGCCAGAATGATTTGCATTGAAGGAAGCTCATTCTCTTTCCAGCCTTCTTCATAGATCACTTCATATTGACATGGATCCCGTGTTTTTGCGCGGTCAAACATCTCGATTGCGAGAACCTGCCTATCGATCGGCATTTTGCGGAGAAAAGAGGCATCCATCTCGTTGATCAATTGATGACACTCTGTTTGCGTATACTTAGGATTTTTGGCGACAAGAAAAGCAGAGAGCTGCTCATGTTGCTTGGCATCAATAGGTTTTGGAGGACTCTCCATTACATTTGTGAAGTAGATCGTAGCGATGCGTAGCTTACCTTGTCCCTCCAAAATGGGAAGTCGATGCCTCGAGATGTAGGTGGTGTAGCTGCGGATCCCATGGAATGGATAGTTCTTCAAGATTTCAACATCGGCGCTGGGACTATCGATGCAGAGTGAAATGGCAGCATTTTTGAGATGGATTTCTGAAAAGAAATCCTGGACTTTGAATCCCATCAAACTATGTACAATGAGTGAGATCCACTCCTCAGGAACTTCTTGGAAAAAGATGCTTGGCATGCTCTCCTTCAGCCAGATATAGATCTCCATGAAGTGTTCGGTTTCTTTGGAAACGGCCTCTTTCAACTCTTCTGGAGAGAAGTCTTCATATTTTGTCATCGCCTGCTCAGCAGCCGTAGAGCATTAAGCCCCACCACCACTGTTCCTCCTTCATGTAATATTACAGCGAGCCAAAGAGGCACCATGCCAAAGAGAGCTGGTAAAACAGCTAAGGCAATTGCCATAGATGCGATAGCCACATTCTGTTTGACAACACTTCTTGTTTGTCTCGCCTGTCTAAAAAGCCAGCTCAGGTGGTCGATGCGGTCGTGAAGACGCACGA
>CAZXQV010000032.1:0-10652 GCA_964643195.1 uncultured bacterium
TGATCAAGGCGTGATCGGCTAAGATTGTCTGCAGCCCTATCGGTGAGAGAAAAAGGCAAAGTGAGTTTTTAATATGAGGCAGGTTACGATCGTTCAGGCCCGAGAGCTTTGACGCAAGCAAAATTATCAATCCAAACTAAATCGGCTATATGTAATAAAAGGTCAAGAGATGATTTCATTTAGTAAAACAATCGGCTTCCGCCTCACTTTGCTGAACTTGTTGCTCCTCACTTTGCCACTTGTCATCGATGCGGTGATTGTGATTGCCAATAGGTATGAGAGTCGCATAACCGAGTCAAAAGACTACTTGAGCGAAGCGGCCATTATGCGGACTTTGCCTCTTTCTTCAGATGAACCCATTCCCGCAATCACTTTTGGAGTTTTCATCAAATATCTGGATTTAAAAAACAATTTCCCCAAAAAACCAGATTCTCTTATGAATGAGAGGCTTAAATCGTTGGTGAAATTAGAGGGTCTCGTTGATCTCACGCTTGTCTCGATTAATGAAGGGCATTACATTGTAACAGCATCCTCGCGAGAGGCGCTCATTGGACAGGATGTGACAGAGTATTTTAATAATCCTAATCCATTTGATGTCAAAAAAAAATATGCAGATCCTGTTACAGACTATTTCACTTATCAAAAGAGCCTTGAGCTTCTTGCAATTTCCGCAGTTGCAGTTGAATCAGATGAAGGGAAGCCGATTGGCATCATTGCTGCCACGATTCCAGGTCGTGATCCGTTTATGAAACGGTTATTGAAAGAGGAAAACATCTACTATCCAGTCCGTTTTGCTGTTGTGGGGCCTTCTGGAATTGTGATGATCGCAACAGATCCCGCTTTACTTTTTCAATATTTGAGACCTCAATCGGAACCAGAAAAAGCACTATTTTTTACGCATGAGAAAGATTTGCCTGCAGATAGTTTGCCTGAAGAACCACTCCAAGTGGTTGGGAAGATGGACCAAGACAAATTCATGCGCTTCATTTGGAATGGGGAAGAGCAGTATGCTATTTTGGAGCCGATGCCTTGGTGGGAATATTCTTTATTAGCATATGCCTCCAAACGTGATATCTATGCCAAGCCTTTGAAGGATTTCCTTGGAGTCTTCTTGAGTTATTCGGTCATTTTGATTTTAGGAGGTGCCCTTACATTTATTGTAGCTAAACGGTTGATGCAGCCGATTCAAAATTTAGCAAAGGTGATGCTGAGTGTGAAAGGGGGAGATCTTTCAGCGCGGTATGAGCCCCATCGTTTTGGCTACAGAATCAATACGCTCGGTCAGATTTTCAATCAAATGCTCGAGAATCTTCTTGCCAATCAACAAAGGGCTGAAAAAGAGCGCATTCAGCGCGATATTTTTACACAAGAGCTGGAGCTTGGCAAGCAGGCGCAGCTAAGGCTTCTTACTGAGCGTCCCCAAGATTTTGGAAATCTTGAAGTTGTTCAACGCTACATCCCAGCAAATGAGGTGGGAGGTGACTTTTACGACGCTTTTTGCAAACCCAATGGAAAGCTGATTCTGGCAGTAGCCGATGCCTCCGGGAAGGGAGTGCTTGCTTGTTGCTACTCTCTGGCCGCTCGTCATATTTTGCGTACGCTCGCAACCTATTTTGATAATGTGGCAGAGGTGCTCTTCCGTGGCAACAATCTTTTTTGTGCAGATACTGGCGATAGCGGAATGTTTGTTACTGTCGAAATCGCGCAGTATGACTATGAAACGAATATTCTCAGCTACCATTCGCTAGGGCATAATCCAGGCATTATTTGCCGAAGAAATGGAGGCATTGAGAGACTTGCAAATGGTGATATGGCGATGGGTGTGGTTACGACAACAAAAATGAATAAGCCTCACGAAAAAAAATTGGAGATCGGAGACATCGTCGTGCTTTTCACAGATGGTGTCAGTGAAATGCACAATCCAGAATCAAAATTATTTGGTGAAGAGCGACTCATTGAAACGATCAAAGAAAACCGCGATCTTTCAGCTCATGAAATCGCCGAAAGAATTGAATGGGCAACCAAGCAATTTGCAAATGGAAGAGAGCAATTTGATGATTATACATTAATAGTGGTGCGTGTAAATGCGAATGCCTAAATCAAGATTCATCATACGCTTTTTATCGCTCAATTTTTTCTTTCTTGCCCTCCCTTTATTTATTGCCACAACGCTCTCATTGAGGCAATTTTATCTTAAAACAGTGGCCGATGGTCAAGCAGAACTGATGCAAATTGCAAATCTGCGCACAATCCTACTGAGTGAGTGGCAACCAGAGAGATTGCCAACTCCGAAAGCTCTAGTCTATTTCATGAAGTTGGGGCAAGGTAAGCCTGATTATGATGTTTGGTCAAAGCAGTTACAAGAACTCGTCAAAGACTATCCCGCATATTTTTACTTTATAATTAGCCCTCAACCTGAAGTGGAGAATCAGCATGTCATTTGGGCATCAAGTCTCCCTTCAACGATTGATCGGTATTTTCGTAATTTTTATGAGGCAAAAGAAGTTTTAGAACGTGGTCGGGATGTTCTGATTAGATACTTCAATCAAGATAGTGAAGGCAGATCAAAAGCACGCCCCTATCTCATGGCATTCCTTGTTTTTCATGATGAAGAAAAAAAACCAGCTGGCATTTTGGTTCAAGCAACGGATATGATATCTGTTCTCGATGAGGTGCTTTCAAATACCTATTTTGCATCGCTTAATTTTGCCATTTTGAACGACGAACAGATAGTGATGGCCGCTTCTGATCATAAATTTGAAGGGAATTATTTTTCCGATATCCCAATCAATTTGAAGCAGCAGATTATGATTTCTCGCGATCTTGGAACGATCAACCTAGCAGATGAACCAATCTCCATGAGTCATATGGATAAAGAGGGGTTGTTTGAGTTCTTTTGGAGGGGCCAGAAGCAAATCGCCTATAGAGCCACTATTCCCTACATGGATATGAGTATATTGGTCTATACTGAAAAGGCACAATTTCTTCATAAAGCCCTTGAACAATACATCCCGCTCTATTTACTCTATTTAGCCATCTTGATTTTAGCTGTGGTCGTTGTGATGATTCTTGGGCAATCGATCGCGCGGCCTTTTCTAAAGCTCTCTCGTTTGATGGAACAAGTCAGTCGAGGTAATCTGAATGTAAAATTTGTGCCTCAAAAAATGGGCTATGAAATGAACCTACTGGGAGAGATTTTTAATACGACTCTTCTTGAGTTAGAGAACATCATCAGCAAAGCTGAAGAGGAGCATGTCAAGCGGGTCAAATATCAAAGAGAGCTTGACTTGGGCCGAGAAGTACAAAAGACTCTCTTTCCGCCCATTTTCCCGCAGATTAAGGGTTTGGAGCTCGCGGGTTGCTATATCCCATCAGAAAACGTAAATAGTGATTTCTATCTGATCGAAAAGCATCCTCAAGGTATTCTCATTGTCCTTGCAGATGTTCATGGTAGGTTGTCTCCAGAAAATTGTGCAAAAATGCCAAGGCACTCGCAACCTATCGGTTATACTGCTGCTCTTTCTCCAATCAATATCTTGGGTGGTATGGGAATCTATGCATCACTGCACGCTCTTGCTTTGCGCAGTTTATTTAGAACCTATGCCACTATAATTACAGACTTGGGCGCGCTGGTTACTCAGGTGAATAAAGATTTTTGCCAGGAGAGTCATCTACCCTCAAATCGGTTGGAAAAGGGGCATCTGGCATCAGAGGAAAAAACAGCTGCAGTTCATGAACAACAGATTGCTGCAAAATCTTTTATTGGACTCTTTGATCCAAATACGCGTCTTTTCCACTATATCTCTTGTGGTCATTTGCCTGGAATCCTTAAACGCTTTAATGGAGATATAGTACAATTTGAGGCTATTGATTCTCAATTAGGAGAAGATCCTAAAACACAATTTGAAACAAAAAGTGTACAGCTGCAGCCCAACGACTTTCTTTTTCTCTATTCAGATGGATTGACAGAAGCCCTTAATGATCAAAAAATTCCCCTTGGAATCGAAGGTTTAGAAAAAATCATCAGAGAAAAAAGTTTTAAAACAGCTGAAGAGGCAGTAGAAGCAATCAACCAACTGTGGGAAGAGCATACTGGTGAAAAAACCCCGTTGGATGAGATTCTAATTCTGACATGCAAAATTCAACCTTAGATTACCTCAAGGGAGTTTATGCTCCCTTGGCTCTTGCCAGTGAAGCAGCTCCTTTTTTAGAAAGAGAATTTTTTTCTCAATCGGAAGGATTTGAGCAATCTGGGATTCAAGAAGCATTTTCATGGCGCTCTGTTCATGTGAGCAGACTTCTTGCTTCTGCACTCATCGATGAACGCGGTCAAATCGATCAATCAGCATTATCATCTGCCATTCAACAAATTGAAAATTATCCCTACTCTCTTGGGCCTGAACGTCATCATGATATGGAAAGTCAAGAGCATCTATTGGGAATTTTGAAACAGCTTCATGATAACCCTGATTTTAGTTATGCGATCAAGCGGATTGGGCGGCCCCTCGGTCATCTTGCAGCTGAGCGGTTAATTCGCGAGACTCTCCTTCTGCCTCAACTCACTCTATTGAAAGATTTTCATGCGCGGCGTGCCGCCCTCGCAGCGCTGTTCACTTGGCTCAGACAGAATGTGGGATCTTGTTTTGCTACAGCACCAGCAATCATGATTCTACAAAATCAGCCACTCCGTTTTTTGGCAGATATGGCTGCTTTACTTTCGACAGGAAGAATCGTGCGTGTCATCAATGGAAACGACTATGCTGTTCCTTTGAGCGTGAGCTGGGGATCAGGATCTCTCTTTTACCCAATCATGAATCTTTCAATAGAAGAGATCGCGCAATCACCAGGTTTACAGGCAGCATTAGGGAGTGATCTCAAAAGCAGATTGACTATTTTTAAAGAACAGCTAGAGACACCTTTCTCTATGATCACTGCCGATGAAATTATACGAAGGCTTTTATTGGAAAAATATAAGGTGACCCAAAAGGAGGTCAATCTCTTCCTCGAAAGAGAAAGCAGTGGGGTGATGGGTCAGCTGATCGTTCAAAGTGAGCCTCTTTCCTCTAATCAGCGTGCAGCAGCAGCCTATTTAAAAAGCTATGAGCTCGCTAAAGTTGTTTTTAAAGGCATGACTGAAAATGCCCTACTACGTGCTTGGGAGTATTCTCTTGCTTCGTTATCAGAATCAAAGGCTGACTTTGCCAGTTGGAATCTCTATTCAACCTTAGGTCTTTCTCCAGATGAGCCAAACGGCATCGGAATGGCTCTTCAGCAATGCGTTCAGCAGATGCTTAACCGCACGAATGAAGAAATCGAAGAGTGTCAATCGAAGTATGACCATCTTTTTGCTACAGCCAAATATTTGGAGGGCAGGATGAAGCGTGCTTCGGAAAAAGAAATTGGATGGCTTACCGCCGACTATCATATGAGGCGCCAAGAAATCAATCGGATTCTGAGTGAAAGAGATCAGGCGGCAGAAAATGGGCGGAGGCTGGCATCATTTTTCAATTTCACAATCAAATTCTTTTGTGACAAGTTCAAAGAGTACTTCCAGGAAGTTTACGATGCCGAAATGCACAATTTGACAGACTCTCCCTATGAAGATAGTCCAGCTGGCTTCCGGTTGCTTTACAAACATGGTAGGATGAATACTGCACTTTGGACCCATATTCATAATGAAGGCGAATTTGTCCAGGCGCTCTCCTCATTTTTTTCTTCGATTGAAGTCGAATTAGCTCAACAACCTGAAGCTTCAGGTCTGAATCATGAGATTGGTCAAATGATGACTGCGATGATCCGAGCAATTAAAGAGCCAGGTTTCATCAAAGCTGCAACAAAACGTCTTATAAAAGCTTATGGAGATGCTAAAAGAGTTCCATGGGCTTATATTTCAGGTGGAACCATTCATACCTTAATCAGCTACTATTATAATTTAAGCGATACACCACGTGAGGTGAAGCGCTGGGTAGAGAGTCCAACTGAATTGCTTGCATTCTACATCGATACGCTAAAGGGATTTCGACTCTCAGAACAGAAGGCATTTAGAAACAATCCTAAGCGTAGCATGCTTGCCTACTCACCAACACACGCGTTTCTTATCCAACCCTCTCTCTTTCAAGAAGCCTGGGATAACGATATCTACACCTATAGCTGGATTCGTGATACGATTCTTCATCCAACTCAAGCTTTTCTCGATGAACAACTTTTGGAAAAGCGAGAGATTGAGTTCCTCGTGGAAAAATTGCTAGACACACTTCCTAAAGGTTATCGCCCTATTGTAAAAAATGCGTTGGGAAATATCCCTTCGTCACTCTATCCCTTTGAATTTAGAGAGAATGTAGTTAAAATTCTCTCATACGAAAAGTGGCTTAGTCCTATGGCTCTTCAGCACATTGCGGATGAGATCGACGCGATCTGTTTTGAACATTTACCACTCTTTTCTGAATTCGAATTGGAGGAGAGGCTAAAAGCTCTTTTTCTGGAAATGAATCAGCTTTACACGGACAATGATTTTGATCAAAATAAAAATCGAAATTTGAATGCTTGGAATCGCTTTCATGGAGATTCTGATCTTACTCAACGTCTTATGGATGCGATTGGAAAAATCGAAGTTGGTCGGCATTCGATTCTTTCTTCCTCAGATTTACTCAATATGGCAAAGGGATTGCTTATCTCAGTAATGCAGAGAACACGTAGCTCTATTCCTTGGCATCAACGGATAAAGCACACTTTATCGAAGCTTGGTTTTTCTTACCCAGCGCCTCTGATTGTAGGCGACAGCAACTGGGTAAAAAAGAAGCTCGCTTTTGTAGTGTGCCCAGGTTCTAAGGAAATCGAACTGTGGTGTGTTGACAACTGTGGGAGTGCAGGAAGGCCGCTTTCCATCTGGAAGCCCTATCTAGATGGAAAAAAGCAACAAAACTTTGGCCTTTTCACCTCGCTCTCACAGTATGGACAATTTTAGTTCCATGTCACACATAAACCATCTGCATGAATGGGATGAGAAAGCGTTTCTTACTACTATTCTTGTTGGCAAGGCTAGTCGCTTTTAGCGATTCTCCTGCACTGTTGTCTGATGATTTTCTAATCAATGATAGTGATCTTTCGCTGACAGATATGCAAAATTTATCTCAAGTAGTGCATGAAGAAGATCCGATAGCGATGATTAGCGATGACGATTTGTTAGCTGCGATGTTTGATGAGGGAATGATAGCTGCTGCAGATAATTTGGGGCCGAATGCTACGGCCTTTGCCTCGGAGACAGATTTTGGTCCTGATGGAGAAGAAAACATTGATGTTAGAGTATTGCGTGACTTCATTGAAAGTCGAGGGTTGATTTCTTGCCGTCAAAAATCGGGGCAGCTCGTCATCGCTGCAGATGTGCGCGCCATTTGGGATGTGAAAGGCGAGATGGCGAATGGAATCAACCAGAGGGGCTTACAGGCTCCTGGAGCGCCGATAGCGCAAAATACATTCAAAAGCGAGGTTAACCTCTTCTTAGATTACACAACGGGGAAGAGTTGGGTGGCATCCAAGCTAAGATGGACCAATTTTGATGGAAAGGATGGAGGAACTCCCACTCGTGTAGAAATGCAAAGAGCGTTCATTGGTTATGATATTTGGCATGAGGGGAAGAACGATTTCTACATTGAACTTGGCCGTAACCGTTTCAATTACATTTATGAGTCGAGAGTCCAATTTACAAGCCCCTACGATGGCATCCATCTCTTTCTCACAGGGCTTTGGGAAGATGTGGGTCAATTCGCTATCCACGGCGGTCCATTTATTGTGGATTCTACCACGAATCACTATGGATGGATTCTCGAGGGGCAGGTTCTACACATGGGAGGAACTGGATTTAGCGTGAAGGGTAACATTGTCGATTGGAGCCGCAATGCACCCACTTTTGACTATGGGAATCTACCGAATTCGGGCAAAACACTCGTACGCGATAATCCGCGCTATCGATTTTTGGTGGGGCAATTCACGGCGGGTTATGAAAGACAACTTTGCTTTGAACACTGTAAACAACTCTATGTCTATGGAGCTGTTCTTCATAACTTTGCTGCGAAAGCGACTCCTACCACAGATGGCAAGAAATTGAATAATGCGTGGTATGTAGGTTTCACATTGGGTAAGCTATGCAAGGCGTACGACTGGTCTGTTGAATTGAACTATCAAAGTGTAGAGGCTCTTGCTGTTCCTGAATTTGATTTAGCAGGTATAGGCCACGGCAATGCAGCCAACAGATTGCTTTCAGATGCGATATTGCTAGGACTTGCTCCTGATGGAGGGCAAGGGTTTGCGAATTATAAGGGATGGCAAGCAAGCGCGTTGTATGCATTGACAGATACTCTGTCGATCCGTCTCGTCGGTGAGTACACAACCCCTCGCAATGCTAGTGTGGGCGGAGATTTCCGTTACAAAGCCTTCCAGATGTCGACGATCTATGCGTTCTAGGATCGGTCAAGCCCGGGAGCTTTCGCACAATCCAAATTTGCAGTTTTCAACGGAATTGGCTATCATCAAGATAATTAACAAGGTGATCTGATGCGAGACATTCTGAGCATATTTCTAGTGACTCTTCTGCTTTTTTCTCCAACTGCAATAGAAGCGAGGTCAAAGCCACGCAAAATATCGAAGGCGGAGGTTGCTGCTGCTGAAAGTGCTGAGGCGATGCAAAATGCGCTCAATGCAGAGTTAATCGAAGCAGTCGAGCGTAACCAAATGGTTGAGTGTCTCAATCGAATAGGAAGAGGTGCTAATCCAAACATAAAGGATAGTGACGATACGCCTCTTCTGCTTATCGCTATACGTCAAAAACAGCACAAAATCATGAAAACTCTTCTAGAGTCTGGCGCGGATTGTACTGCAACGGATGCCTCAGGCATTTTCCCTTTAGCTCAGGTGATACTGAATGGATCTGATGGATCGCTGCCCGAAATTCTCTTGACTCCTGGTATCGAAATCAACCAGAAAGATGGAGCGGGCCGCACCGCACTTCATATGGCAGCTGAAAGAAATCAGAAAGTGGCTATTGAGTTGTTAATCAGTCATGGCGCTTTTGTAGATGTCAAAGATAATAGAGGACGAACAGCTCTCATGTATAGTTGTAAATCTGGTGCAGCGGATGCATGTAAAGCTCTTTTGAAAGCGCAGGCTGATTTGAATGCACAAGATGAGGATGGTCAGACGGTATTGATGTTTACAGTACAATCAGAGCAGCCTGAATTGGTTAGTTTTTTGATTAATCAGGGGGCAGCGATTGATACGATGGATGATTTTGGAGCTACCGCGTTGAAAATTGCGGAAGCTTTGGGCCATCAGCATTCTGCGGACTGTCTGCGCAACGCCTATAGCCGATGATAGCTGAATCACTCACTTTACGCACTTTTTCTCTCTCCAAGTAGTTCATTTATGATCCTTCAGGCCTGAGAGCTTTGGCGCTTTCAAACACTGCAATTTTGTACTGATTCACCTATATCAGAGAGGAGAGCTGAAAGTAACCCGAATCGGATAGCGAAAAAGCGAAGCTAATTTTTTCCAAAACCCCCTGACTTCCAGCGGCCTTTTATGTGAAATATGTAGTGGAGCGACCGGCGTCTCAATCTCAGCCAAACTCTGCTGTAAATGAGCTTTCCACTCTAAAAGCGTTCGGACTGGAAGATCTTGCTGGGGACTCATCAAACAGATGCTATGCCCCGATCGCAACTCCTGCTTAATAATTCGAAAAGTTTCAGGGCCAATCACCGTAACATGCTTCGAATCCATAGGAATTAACCAGAGAAAATAATAGAAAAACTTATGCCTTTTCGTCTTCTTTTCGACAGGAATGATGTAACGAATCAAACGAGGTAGTGTAGCCATCAAAATGAGTGTGTCCATCCAAGAAGTGCGCTCTCCAATCAATACTACAGGATCTGAGATAAGAAGCCGCTTTTTCCCTACAACCTTAATATCCCAACAAAGTGTCGCTACTACAGAGACTATCAACCGGAAAACTTGGTCAGCAAAAAGCACGATTAGAGTAACACCAACGATGAAAGTCAAAATGGACAAGACCAGAAAACCAAATGCTGCAGAAAGAGAAAGCGCTGAACCCAAAATTCCCAACATGATCGATGCTAAAATCGCGCCGATAAAATTGAGAAAATTGGCTGTGGCCAAATTTTGTCCTCGATCTTTGTCTGGACTGGCCACTTGGATAAAAACTTCGAGGGGTACAATGTACCAGCCTCCAAATAAGCCAACGATGAGAAGGCCTGCTATAACGACATAAAGGTTTTCAGAAAAAAAATAGATAATTAGAATACAGAGAGCTGCTCCTAGTGCTCCAAAAGGCACGAGTCCCAGCTCCACTTCTTTTCCAGATAATTTCCCCGCTAAAAAACTTCCGATCCCTATCCCCAAAGCACACATCAAAAAAAGATAGCCCCCCTGAACTTCACTCATATTCAGAGATTGACGACTCAAAGGAATAATATTGAGTTGTATAAATGCGCCAAGAAAAAGAAAATAAGCAGCAAAACAGATGGTAGTGAGTAGATAACGTCTTTTGTGGGCTGCTTTCAGTGCACGCCAGATGTCGCGAATGAAGTGAAAAGAGACCTTTTTTTTGCGAGCACGCGCTTGCGTCTTTTCAATCCACAGAC
>CAZXQV010000033.1:0-10601 GCA_964643195.1 uncultured bacterium
TCGCCAGCACGCCCGGGGGGATTGGCATTATCGGGTGTGAATCTCGAAATTGCTTCTGGGTCTATCTATGGGATTATTGGTTTCTCAGGTGCAGGGAAATCAACGCTTGTCCGCTGTCTTGTAGGACTTGAAAAGCCCTCTTCGGGTTCTGTCGAAGTTAAGGGTGAGATAGGGATGATTTTTCAGCATTTCAATCTTTTTAGTCACTTAACCGCTTTGGGCAACGTGCTTTTTGCGAATCCTGATATCGAGAAGGCTCGAGGGCTACTTAAATTGGTGGGGTTAGAACAAAAAGAGTCGCTTTATCCGGCGCAGCTCAGTGGTGGGGAGAAGCAGCGGGTTGGGATTGCTCGAGCGCTTGCCAATGATCCAGCTGTGCTTTTCTGTGATGAGGCGACTTCAGCTCTTGACCCTGAGACTACGCAGAATATTCTCTCTCTTCTTACTGAACTCAACAACCGCCTGCAACTCACGATTGTCCTCATTACACATGAGATGGAGGTGGTTAAATCGATTTGCCATGAAGTGGCTGTGTTAGATGGAGGTCAAATTGTGGAACAGGGTCGAGTGGCAGACCTTTTTGCGGGTCCGAAACATTCTACAACAAGACGTTTTCTTGAGACGATCCATCATGAAACCCATTTTGCTACAAATGGGGAGTTGCTCCGTCTGCTTTTCCGCAGTGAAAATGCGAGGCAGCCTGTCATTTCTCGAATCGTTCGAGAGTCGAATGCCGATATCAATATCTTGCTCGGCGGAATCGATGTTTTGAAAGAGGAGACGATCGGCACTCTGCTTGTAGAGTTGACTGGGACACGGGAGGAGCGTGAGAAAGCACACACGATCTTGCAAAAAATGGGCGTTCAATATGAGGTGGTTTCATGATGTGGCATCTACTGCCCGGCGCTCTTTTTGATACACTCTACATGGTGATTCTTTCGACCTTCTTTGCTCTTTTGATCGGTTTACCAATCGGCATTTTGCTCACCTTAACAGGAAAAGGGGGATTGAAAGAGTCGCTCTGGTGCCACCACATCCTCTCCTTTATTGTAAACGTGGGCCGTTCGATCCCTTTTGCTATTTTGATCGTTGCGATTTTCCCATTCACTCGATTAGTCGTTGGTACCAGCATTGGCACGACAGCCTCAATTGTGCCACTGACGATTACAGCGGCTCCATTTCTTGCTCGCTTGATTGAAGATGTCCTCAAAGGAGTTGGTCGCTCTACAATTGATGCTGCACGCGTGATGCGCTCTTCAAATCGGAAAATTGTTTGGAAGCTTCTGATTCCTGAAGCACTTCCTGCGATTGTGGAAGCTGTCACGCTCACTATGGTTACTTTGATTGGTTATAGTGCCATGGCAGGTCTTGTTGGTGGTGGAGGCCTTGGGAAGGTTGCTATCCAATATGGATACCAGCGATTTGATGGTAGCATCATGTTTGTGACCCTTATGATATTGTTAGCTCTCGTCTGGATTGTGCAAGGGATTGGCAATGCAGTTAGCTACTCTATAAGGAAAAAACGAGGCTTATTATGAAAAAGTTGATTCTGTTAATCCTGCTCTGCGCATGCGTCCATAAGAGTGACCAAATAAAAATCGCAGCTTCTTCTACTCCTCATGCCGATATTTTGCGCGAAGCTCAAAAACTCCTTAAAAATGAAGAGGTTGATCTTAAAATTATTGAGGTTGATGATTATGCGATTCCAAACCGCTTACTTGCTGAGAAGCAAGTGGATGCGAACTTCTTTCAGCACGAACCCTTTCTAAGGGTTCAGGAAAAGAAATTTGGCTACAAATTCCGTGTTCTAGCGACTGTACACATCGAACCGTTAGCGGCTTATTCAAAGAAGATCGCCGCTCTGAATATGTTAAAAAAAGGGGATCGTATTGCGATTCCGAATGATCCTTCAAATGAAGCAAGAGCTCTAGGCATTCTTGAATATGAGGGACTGATTAAGCTTCGAAATACTGAATATCCCACGATTCACGATATTCTAGAGAACTCTATCGGGTTGCGATTCGAAGAGCTAGACGCTCCTATGCTGCCTAGAAGTTTAGATGATGTTGAGGTAGCTATAATACCCTCTAATTACGCCTTGTTAGCTGGTTTGAATCCGAAGGATGCGATTGCTACTGAGCCAGCGGCTCATTCTCGTTATGCAAACATTGTAGTTGTCAGGGTTGATGACGACCGCGAAGTTCTTGAAAAGCTTCGTAAAGTGTTGGAATCTAGAGAGATGAGTGAATATATCAATAGAGAATATAATGGGGCTATTATTCCAACGCACTAATCGGTATAATTGAAGAAAAGGAGGTTATTTTATGTCTGCACAAATTCCCCCGGAGTCAGCGCGTACTCCACTAACAGATATTCAAAAGAAAGAAATTGGGGCGATCCTACAGAAGGATGGCGTTAAGTTTGATCCGAAAGATTTGACCAATATGAGCACTTTGCAAAAGCTTTTGCAAAGTCAAGGCCGTGAGGATGAATTTGCGAAGGTGATGAAGGTTGTAAAGGGATTCTCAGACGAGAGTGCTTTTTCTACTAAGAGTCAATTACCGCCATCTACTGCGAAGAAGATAGGTCTTGCTTTAGAAAAGGCATTAGGGAAAGAGGCTGCATCGACCCAAATGGATAGTTTTCAAAAGTATCTGCAGCAAACTTATCCACTTGGAACACCATTGCCTACAGGAATGGCTCTTGCAAAGCAACTAGAGCAGCATCTAGTCAAGCAGCATGTTCCACAAGTTGAGGCGAAGGCTATTTCTACTGAAGCTGTGCAGGGTGAAAGTGAAGGGGGGTACGGGAACGTATCTTCTGGCGGCGCTGAAACTGAGTAAGGCTTTTGTCGATTCGCATAGAGCTGATCTATCATTTAGACCGCTCTCGCTATTTTTTATCAGACGCAATAAAGGACAATAAAAAAACCCTCTAACACAAAAAGTGAGAGAGGGTTTTACAAATTACTTCTTACGCTTGCTTGTGTGGCAGCATCCACAGTGGCAGACCCAATGAACGATGATTTCATAAAGTCCAGCCAAACCGACGAGAGCATAGACAATGCGCTCAACGATATGGTGTTGGATTATAGCATGAACTACATTCAATCCGAAGAATCCGATAAGACCCCAATTCAGTGCACCGATGACGATTAAAACTATCACTATCCAGTCAAGAACTTTCATTTTAAGAACCCCTTGTTGTTAAGTAAGATTTCCTTTCTTTTAGCACATCAGTTTTTTTTGTACAGATAAATATCAACTACTCTCTAAATTTTGATATTAACTATTTGTGTGTGTAAAGGAATTTAAAAGATATCAAGAGCTAAGATTTTAAAATTACGCATTTTTGAATATTATTAATATACGATTTTTATTAACAATATAAATATTCTATTAGCAATAATTTATATTGAAGTATTAATTGATATATATATGAAAAAGTTTATATAATTAATTATAGGAATCTTGCAATTAAAATGGCGTGGATCGAGGGTGGCTGGAAATAGCTGCTAAGCTCTGCGAAATTTATGGATTTTAAGGAGATGTAATTAATTACAAGGAGGAATTATGTCGAGTCCAATCAGTGGTGGAGGTGGTACGTTTCAACCAATTCACATGGAGCCAAATTATCTAGAGCTAGAAAACCATCTTAGAATAGATATATTAGCAAGTCCGCCTAATTATAATGATATGTACAACTATATAACTGCTAACGCGCAGGCTATGCAAGATGCAGGTGTTCCTACAAACACGTTAAATGCTGCATTGCAAAATATCGCTCAGTATCAAGCGGATCCAGATCAGGCATTATTTGCTGCGTCTGGTCTATTGGTTATTCTCTATAAGGCACATCAATAAGCATTTTTGCAAGTCGGGTTTTATACCGGCTTGCTTTTTTCTAAGATGAAATATGAAAAGCTTAAAAGAGGGGTTTTCTCGCGTCTAAATCTCCAACTGAGCTTGGAACATGATTGCTAAAAATTTTTTGCTTCGATCTAACCAAAATTTAGCAGGTTGGTGATTCGATGGGAAAGATATTTCCAATATTGCGGTTAGTCCGTTCAATTAAATATCTAATGAAATCTTCCAACCATTGAATCTAAAACAAAAAAACCTCAGTCGGAATCGCTGTCATTATATTTAAATATTAATTGATATATATATGAAAAAGTTTATATAATTAATTATAGGAATCTTGCAACTAATATAACTAGTGTCCAAGGTCGTTCGAAAGAACTGCTAAGTTCTGTTAAAATGAGTTGTAAGGAGATGTAATTAATTACAAGGAGGCATTATGTCGAGTCCAATTAGTGGTGGTGGTCCTATTCAACCAATGCAGACAAATCCAGTTCTTAAGGGTGGTGAGAAATTAAGTGGTCCAATAGCTCACAGCATAGCAAACCAAATTAACGACTATCTGAACCAAACTCCCCCGGATTTTAAAAGTATGTTGGCCTATATACAGGATAACGCGAATTTTATACAAACCAAAGTGCCTGTAGATGAATTAGATTTCTACATGAATAACATTCAAAACTATCTGCAAAATCCAACCGCTCTAAATGAAACCGCTGCAAATCAAGCTGCCAATGAGCTAGTAGGGTTGCTTAGCAAGTGATAAGCATTTTTGCAAGCCGGGTTTTATCCCGGCTTGCTTTTTTCTAAGATGAAATCCCAAAAAAGCGAGCTTGAAAAGTGAGAGTCTGCTTTAGTTAAGCTTATTGATGGACTGCAATGCTATTTAAAATGTATGCCGAAACGACAACCCATTCCCAAGCGCTGGATTAACGAATTTAAAAAAAGAGGCCTGCGATTTGTTTCAGATCTGGTGGTTAGATCTGCTGATCGAGAGGCTCTAGCCAAGAGTTGGAAAAGAGCTCGCAAGAGCCACTCTGATGATCAAGACTCTGAAACTCAAAAAATATTAGCCGCCCTTGAAAGCGGAAACACTCCCGCGTTAAAAGTCAAAAATGTCAAGTTCAAGGGTGGAGCTCAAAAAGGCCTTTTTGCTGCTACATCGATAAAAAAGGGGAGTGTTATTGGATTCTACACAGGGAAACTTTTGAAAGAAGATGAAGTGGATGTAGATTCAGACTATGTTTTTGGATTTGGAGAGCCTGCTTACAAAAAGTGGCTGATTGATGGACAAAGAGTCGGTAATTACATGCGCTTTGCCAATCATTCAAAAAAGGGGAACATGGAAGTCGTCGAACTCTATTATGATGGCTTACCTAGAATTGCCTTCATCGCTTTACGTCATATAAAAGAAGGAGAACAACTTCTGTATGACTATGGGGATGAATACTGGGAAAATAAAGGAATTATCCCCGATAAATCTCTCTAAAATTTTCTTGCAACAATTGCTCCAAAATTAAAAGAGCTGTAGGATCGGATCTATGATAGAAGAAGATCCGCCAGGAGCTCCAGGCCTTGAACCCAAGTGGACATCGAGCGCCAAGATCGGGATTGGAACAGCACTCACACCTATTTCCAATCTCTGGTTTACCATCTCCCACGGCATTTTAAACGAAGTTTATTATCCTAGAATTGACTGCGCCAGCATCCGGGACATGGGATTTTTAGTGACCGATGGTAAGGACTTTTTCTCTGATGAAAAACGTCACGCGCGGCATGACTATGCTCATGTAGAACCGGGCATTTTTGCTCACAAATTGAAAAACAGCTGTCTTGAAGGTCGTTATATCATCGAAAAGTGTGTGATATCAGATCCTCGACGACCCGTATTACTTCAAGAAGTTACTTTTATTCCTTTAAGAGGTAATCTTTCTGATTACAAGCTATTTATGATCTTGGCGCCTCATTTGCGTAATGCAGGTTTTGGGAATTCGGGTTGGATTGATAGCTACAAAGGAATACCGATGCTCTTTGCCACGAGGGGGGGCCTTTATCTAGCTTGTTCATCTTCTGCCCCTTTTTTGAAGCGCAGTTGTGGCTATGTGGGGAGTGAAAGCGATCCCTGGCAAGATATTCATAAAAATAAGCAGATGACCAACATTTATTCGAAAGTCTCAGAGGGGAACATTTCCTTGGGTGCTGAGATTGATCTAGTCTCTTGTGGAGGAAAATTCGTTATCGCTCTTGGTTTTAGTGGTGGCACAGCGGAGGGTGCTGCTTTGGCAACACGCTATTCACTTTCTCATACTTTCTCTTCGAATCTTCAGCACTATGTTGATTCGTGGAGATATATGCATCGAACTACTAATGCGCTAAACTCTGTAGATAAAGAGGGGGGAGTGCACTTTTTTTGCAGCATCGGCGTTCTCCAGGCGCATCAAGGAAAAACGATCGCAGGGAGTAATATTGCCAGCCTTTCAATCCCTTGGGGATTTACCAAAGGTGATGAAGAGTTTGGAGGTTATCATCTCATTTGGCCCCGTGATCAAGTGCAATCAGTGGTCGCATTTTTAGCAGCTGGAGATGTCACAAGTGCTCAGGAAACAATGCGCTTCTTGCTTTGCACTCAGGAAGAAGATGGTCACTGGCCTCAAAACTTTTGGGTTGATGGTCGCACCTATTGGCATGGTATTCAGATGGATGAGACAGCTCTTCCTGTTATGCTCGCGTCTTATATGCGCTATAGGGGGCTTTTGAACGATATCGATCCAATCGATATGGTGGAGAGGGCGATACATTTTATTTTGCATCATGGACCTGCCTCGATGCAAGACCGCTGGGAGGAAAATGAGGGGTATAACCCCTACACAGTTGCTACACAGATCGCTGCACTCTTAATGGCTGCTGATTACTTTGATTCCTATGGCAAAAGTGAAGGAGCTGCCTATTTAAGAGAGATTGCAGATTGTTGGAATGAATCGATTGAATCTTGGCTTTATGTAAAAGATACTCCTCTTGCAAAGCAGTGTGGTGTCGAGGGGTATTATGTAAGAGTAGCTCCATCAAATGGTGGGCAAGATATTCAGGTGAAGAATCGGGTTTTGAGCGATAGCATTTTTCCTTATAGCTCGATTATAAGTGTGGACGCTTTAGCGCTTGTGCGCTTTGGCCTGCGTTCAGCGAATGATCCTCGAATGCTTAATACAGTTAAAGTTATAGACGCTCTGCTCAAGAGCGATACTCCAAGAGGGCCGGTTTGGCATCGCTACAATATGGATGGGTATGGAGAGAAAAGCGATGGATCTCCGTTTGACGGTACTGGGATTGGGAGAGGATGGCCTTTGCTCGTAGGGGAGAGAGCTCACTATGAGCTAGCTAAGGGTGACAAGAAGACGGCGAGAGCTCTTTTAAGGACAATGGCTAGCATGGCAGGGGAGGGTGGTCTGTTTCCAGAGCAGATTTGGGATGCGGCTGATATTCCAGAGAAGTCACTTTTCAAAGGACATTCTACTGGTTCGGCAAAACCACTTGCCTGGGCTCATGCAGAGTATATTACACTCCTGCGCTCGATAAAGGACGATAAAGTATTTGGAACACCCCCTCAAACTGTCGAGCGGTATGTTAATAACAATACTGAAGCTAGACATGCTCTTTGGCGTTTTGAGCATCCTATAACTTCTATTGCGCCAGAGCTAAAATTGCGCGTGCAGTCAAAGAATGGAGCGACTATCCGTTGGAGCGGTGATGAATGGGGGACTTATGTCGATAGCGAATTACAATATATCCCAGAGCTTAAGCTTTATTATTTAGACTTAGAGATAAAGAGAGATTCTATCTCATTCACTTTCCGTTGGACTGCGACAGGCGCTTGGGAGAATCGTGATTTTAAGGTCGTTAAACATCGTGTTCCTGCTACAAGGATTTAATCTATGTATTTAGTAGTTCTTTTGTCGATATTATGTGCAGCTCCTTGCTTTGGAGCGTTGTCTCCTTTTCATGAGCGCATTCGAGAGATGGAGAGTATCTTATTGACAGATGATCTCTCAGATATGGTCAAGAGCGAGCCAGTGGAATCGCTTTCTTATGAACTGAATGATACCTATAAAATCATGACCAAGAGTTATTTGGTTACAG
Source organism: uncultured bacterium (assembly GCA_964643195.1). GTDB lineage: Bacteria > Chlamydiota > Chlamydiia > Chlamydiales > JAAKFR01 > JACKPM01. Next base: position 7,995 of record CAZXQV010000033.1, read on the forward strand.
TCCGTGTGCATTACGTGCCTGCATCTCAAATTGGACCTGTGGATTATAGACTTGATTTCGACAAGCCCGTTTTAATCGAAAAAAACTGATGTTTTCTGCAGAAAATTTTTGCTGTGTTTTCTGTCGATTACAGAGAGAGAGTAAGAACTAACGCGTTTGTCAGCAATTCCCGCTGGATCGCAACAGCCTAAATAAGAGTTGATTGAATCAGATGCTATCGCAGAAATTGCTGCGGGTTTGTGTATTAAAAAATATTTATATAAATAAAAATATAATAATCTATATAATCATATATGTGTTATATAACTTAATTTTTTAAATTTCTTTTTAAGAATAATCATTCAGCTGATAAAGATGAGGTTAGATAGATGAATCCCATTAATCCCAGTTCCATGCCAAACGTATATAATGCTAATCCTGCTGACGATTCTAATAAACTTGGAAGCAAGAATGAGACACCTAGCGCAAGAACAATGGCTGAACAAATAGAGGAGTACCTTGGTGAAAAACCGATTGATTTTAATCGCATTCTCACCTATCTCACTAATCATTCCAATGCAATCGAGGAGTATATTTCACCTGAAACATTTAATAAAGACTTGTCAGTGATTAAGGAATATGCAACTAATTCAACTAACGCACAAATGACAGCAGAAGGGATAGCTAAAACTTTATACAATTCTTAGCTGTCTAATATTAGGAATCTCAATTTATTTTGACGTGGCAGCGAATAACAAGGCCGCTAGAAGAGCCGCACCCACTACGAATGGCGCTCCTCCAATTACAGTAAGATATTGAGCAGTCTTTGGAGGGATTTTCACCTTCCCTTTCAAAGCAGACACGCCAACAGCTAACATTATAATAAAAGGAATTAAAACCGCAACAGTAATTAACGGGCAGTTATTTTGTTTGCAAAAATCAGAACATCTCGGAGAAGAACAAATCGTGCAATCAGGTAAACACATAATATTTATTTTATCCTATAGTTGGAATTCTAATCTCAAAAGAGATTTTGTTTTAGAACACTCCTATTTTAACTAAAACGGTCTGTTTTTGTAAACAAAATATATGATTAATTCAGGACGTTTTCACAGGAATTCCCGCTTCTTTGTGATTATGTTGGTGGAGTGAACACAACACTGAACTTTAGCATCCACGCCGAGTTTCACATCAACTGAATCAATCAGATTGTTCACCTTGTTGAGCCTATTCGCAACAAAGTAACAGTTAGTCGATTGCAGGTTTGCTCTAAAATATCTTTAATAGAATTCTGAATACATGCATAAATTTCATTTTGGAGTATCATTAAATGAAAGGAAGTTCACTATGAAAAAATTATATACGCTGTTTATGTTGGTTGCATCAACTTCAATGCTTTATGCTAATTGTGGGAATGAAAACTGCGAATGTGGTGATGATTGTCAATGCCCTCAGGTGGAATCTCAAAATGAGGAACATCGAGAAAAGGATCAGAAAAACCAGGAAAGCGTTCTAACTCCTGATCAAAAGTTATCAAACGAAGTTAAAAATAGTATATATAGCTCATTTTCAGCAAAGTACAACAGCGTTAACGTTAAGGTAAACAATGCCACGGTTATGCTATCTGGAGTTGTTGATTCTAAAGAAGATAAAGAAGAGCTTGGAAAGAAGGTTTCTGAAATATCTGGAGTGCGAAAAGTTGAAAATCAAGTAAGAGTGCGCAACTAAGCCGATTCAGCTTGAGAGTCATTTAAAAAAAACTGATTCAGCTACAATAGACTCAGCATTAACCATAATCATGAGACAAGACAACATAACATAAATTATCAGACTTAATAAAACAGAAACTAATTAAGAATTCACCCCTCCTTCTTGCTTTCTTAATTCGCTAGAATAAAAATCTCTTGTTATAAACCTGAAGGTCCTTTTCTTTATAGCTAAAGGTTATATATCAAGTGCTTAGCGTTCTTGGAGGTAGATTTGAAAAAATCTATTCGGCGGCTTAGAGGTTGCGGAATGTGAGAAACCACCCTATAATCCAAACCTTAATCCGATTGGTACGTCCTTTCTTTCAGGCTAGAGATTCTCAGCAAAAAGCTTAACCTCTACTCTCTTTGTGCGCCCAAGGATAATCTTTGCAACCAAGGCAGTGATTCCTGATACACCAGATACAGCTGAGATAACAGATAAAATAATAGGTGCAGAAATAGGAGGAAGACTCACGAGGTGCGAATGGAAACGGCCAATCCAAACCGGAATAGCGACGATACCGAAGATGGCGGCGACCAGGAGGCATACTGACCCGAAGGATTCCAGATCATCACAAATCTTTTGACGTTTTTCGGAATAGGGCTGGCTAGCGCGGATTGATGGATTGTTCATATCAACCATAGTATTTTTCCTCATTATATTTTTGTTGCTTTATCTCGATGCGACTAATTATACCACTAAAATATTAAATTATAATTAGTTATATATTAATTTATAGTTAATCAATTTTCGAAGTTAGGGATTACGTTCTTAAAAAGTCATGGCAAGTAAAATCTTTTGCAAGTGATTGGGCTTTTCTCTAGACCTGACTTTGACACTTGGGCCATTCAGAATTTCTAAGTGATTGATTTTCAATTT
>CAZXQV010000034.1:0-10403 GCA_964643195.1 uncultured bacterium
CGATCCTTCTTACTCCTATCTCTATCTAGATGAAGCGCAAGGATATCTGCATCCTACAGAAGACATGCTCCAAACAATCATTCGCGACTATCATAAAAATATATTCGCAACTTATTTTACTCTGAATGAGACAATTAAAGAGAGTATCATCCGGGCGCGTTCATGGAGAGAGGTTTGGGAAAAAGATCCCGTAGCTCTTGTTGGGGAGGCCAAGAATATTAAATTGGATGGGAGTTTTCATAAAAATTTTGCGGTAACAAAGAAAGATCTACAACAACGTCATAAAGAGCGTCTCTTAAGGCTTGTCGCATATGTCATGCTCGAATTTAAACAGGAAAACTATGTTGGGGTCGAATCCAAAGTTGTCGCTCTTTGTGAGAGACAGGTTAGACAGCTCGAAAATCAGTATCTTGGATTGAATGAAATGGGGGAATTCATTCCTGTTGAGCATCAAGATCATCAGGTGATCCAACGGACGATCAAAGCTATGGCCTATAGTCTTGATGCGCATACTGCCTATTACAGCCCAGATGAGGCTTATGCCATGAAAGTGCAGTTGGAAAAGGGGATGTGTGGCATCGGAGTTGTACTCCGCGAGGGGATTGAGGGGATCACCATTCATGATATTGTCAAGGGAGGACCAGCTGCTCAGTCTGGATTGATTCAACCGGGAGACACAATCGTTCAAGTGAATGGTGAAGATGTAAGCGGCGCTTCTTTCAAGCATATACTTGATGCTATGAGGGGAAAAGCTGGGAGTAATCTCAGTTTGGAAGTCATGAGAGAAGGTCAAATGTTCCATGTGGAGCTGACGCGAGCGCAAATCTCCATGGATGATAAGCGTGTTGATGTTGAATGTGAGCCGTTCGGTGAGGGATATATCGGTAAAGTAACGCTGCACAGTTTTTATGATGGCGAGAATGGCGTCAACAGTGAGAAAGATCTAAAAGAGGCGATCGCAAAACTGAAAGAGCGTGGCTCTCTACAGGGGCTTGTCTTAGATATGCGGGAGAATACAGGAGGTTTTCTCACACAGGCAGTCAAGGTGGGAGGACTTTTCATTTCCAATGGTATTATTGTAATCTCTAAATATTCAGACGGTAGCGAAAAGTATTTCCGGACCGTAGATGGGCAAAAAGCTTTTAACGGCCCTCTCGTGGTATTGATTTCAAAAAATTCCGCTTCAGCCGCAGAGATTGTAGCTCAGGCTCTGCAAGACTATGGTGTGGCAATTGTTGTGGGTGATGAGCAGACATATGGTAAGGGGACGATTCAGCACCAGACGATTACGGATAAAAAGAGCGATAGCTTTTTCAAGGTCACAGTGGGTCGCTATTATACAGCGAGTGGTCGCTCGACCCAGATACATGGTGTGAAGTCGGATATTATGATTCCAACCGCGCTTCATTTTGAAGAGATTGGGGAGAGCTATTTGGAGTATCCGTTAGCACCAGATCAGACTAATCCGGTTTTCAATGATCCACTGACAGATATGGATCCATTTGCGCGCAAGTGGTTTGTAAAGTACTACCTGCCTTCAGTAGAGCCAGTGCATACTGAATGGAGAGCACTTATCCCGACTCTCAGGGCTAATAGTGAGGAGAGGTTGAAGCATAATCGGAATTTTCAACTTTTTATGAAAAAAGCAAAAGAGCGGCAGCTCGACGTCGATTTTGGTGCCAATGATCTTCCGATGGAAGAGGCTGTGAATATTCTGAAAGATATGATTTATCTTTCATCTGAGAAGCTCTGGGAATTGAATACTCACTAGAATTTTCGGCATATATAAAATATTTTATTATTTATTTTACTCATCTAGCGTGGTTCCAAGGACGCTTTAAAACTCCATCAACTATAAAACCTCTTGCATAATTGGCGGCTCTTCACTAGACTACCGGACTTTGTTGGCCAGATAGCTCAGTTGGTAGAGCAAAGGACTGAAAATCCTTGTGTCGTCGGTTCGATTCCGACTCTGGCCAACCTTTCTCTTCCTCGAGAAAAAACGAAAATCCAACGGAGTTGGTAATTTCTCTTAATCACCCAAAACAGATCTTAAAAATTATTCTTGAAGATTCCTTTGGAGTGTCGGTTCCGTTGTACGTCCTTAAAAAGTCATGGCATCTTTACTTTTTAGGTTGGAAAATCAAGGTACACCTCAGACGATTGTCTCCATAATCGGTTTTAAAATCTTTTCGACACGAAACAATTTAGCATATTCAAAGAGTTTTTCGAGATTTGTTTTTCTGCTTTGCCAATACATTTTAAGAGCTTCTAGGACGACGTCCATACCAATTTTATTACGAAATTTAACGCAATCAACGAGAGTTTTTTCAACGTCAAAGATCATAACAGTACACCCATCTATGGAATGTTCCTGAACTCCCGTGCTTAATAGTTTTTGGCTGTACCAGAAATAACGCATAGGTGGATGAAAAATCGCAGGCTTGTGTGCTTGGCTTGGCAATGCAACATAAACGAAATGAGGGATTTGAGTTGTTATTTCATGAAAAGCAAGGGCAGAAATGAGGCAGATAACCCCATGAGGAATCTTTTTTGCTAAAGGGATAAAGTCAGGCAGTGAGGGATCAGGCATATCGATCAAACGATATAGTCCTCTACTAACGACTTCTAAGTCTCCTCGGTCTCTAAGGGCATAGAGCTCTCGGCGATGTATACCAGCTGTCATAGCCTCTGACATGGTAAGAATCCCGCCCGCTTCCCTAAAAGCGCCAATGGCTAATTCAAGCTTTGATTTTTTCTTCATGGTACAAAATAGCGGATTTATTCATCTATATCCGTGATATTGTACCAAAATGAGAAGAATGTCAATAAAAAATCGCAAAAGGCATAGCCAGAGGCTTTGGCTTCATGGGTTAGTGGTCCTTAGAGAAAACGTAACGGAAATTCAACGGAGTTGCCAATTTCCCAACATTGCCTTCGATTGCTTTGGGTTGCTAAAATTTCCTGACAGCACCGTTTAGCAGAGCTATCATTTCTTGCAAATTGTAGCCTGGAAGCACTTTATCAGTTTTAAGATCATGTGAAAAAGGCTCCTTACCTAGAACGCAAGCATGATCAACGCCTTTTGAAGTTAGCTCATCAGGATGAACATTGCCTTTCCAAGGTGTATGGACGCTATATTTCGATTGTCCTACCGGCGTCTTTTGAAAAGCGTTTATTATTCGATCTCGTTCGCAATTGTAATCACCCACAGCAACTGTTATTTGTTGATCAGAATGGATACGAGCAACATATCTTGCAAATTCTTCTGGTGCGGGTAGATTAGGATTGCCTGGAATGTGTGCATTGACCACTTTAAGGTCTCGGCCATGCTCCTTTATTCTAGAGAAATGTGCATGTTGAAGGGGTCTATTAGGAACACTTGGATAAGCATCTGTTGCTATTCCTGATTGATCGGGACGATAAGCTAATCTAGATGTATCGAATAAAATTACATCCTGGTCTGTCCTCGGAGCTTTAAAGCTTTTAACCATTTGCCAATTTGAAGGAAGCCTGGCTTGTAGCGCTGCGAGGAAGGGAACGCTACATTCCTGAAGAGCAATTACCTGCCCAGAGGTCATCATAGAAGCAACCATGTCTACAACAACAAGGTCTCTTAGTGTTAGTCGTTCATGGGGTTTTACTGTTTTGTGAAGCTCGCTGATCATAGACCCGTTGAGCCCTTGAGAGTCTTTTGTCGTTATCCATTCCATAAAAGCACTATTCAGTACGTTCCAGCTGATGATTTTGACTCCATCCACCTCTATTCCAATAGGCAAATGGTCTGATGGAAATTGCCATTTTTCACGCAATTTACCTACAAAAATTTTTTTGACGGCCTTTTCAATTTCCCGCTGCCGTTGCAGGAGTTTGAAGTGAGAACAAGCTTGATTGACCCTGACAGCTCCCATTAAAAGATTTCCGCAGCCTTCCAATATATGGCCTTTTTTAAACTCATCTATGGATAAAATCACAAGAGTTATTGCTTGCATTGAAAATGAAACAATTGAAAGTTCAAGACCCCCACGACAGATAAGAGCTAAATACAACGCATTATTTAGAATTTTTATCAGAGATACTAATGATGCTACCACGTCTCCTTTTTGAAGAGATTCAACGAGGTTGCTTAATTCAAAAATAATATCCTGAGAAGTTGTTAGGATCATTCCTATCGGATGACCAAAAATGGCAGATGCTAAAGCAACAACGGCAATCGTTGTCTGCACGAAATCGAAAAGAATTCTTTTCCAATCTCCTCCTTGAATACCACTGATCAATTGATTTCCAGAGGTATAAACACGTGCAGCTCCCATTCCCAAGGAAATAGGCAGGCTCATTGGTCGATATAGACTTAAAAAGGGTAATGTAACCAGAGTTACTCTTCTAAAAATATCTAAAGGGGTTTCATGACGGGGGTCGATATCGTTCGAGTACTCGCGATGAGAATAAGGCGGATGTAAAGGAGGTGCTTGGTTTATAACCGCTGTCATTAAATCCCCCCCCCTCCAATTTATTTAGGTGTTAATTATAATCAGAATTAATTGTTAAATTCAACAATAATACAAACATTAAAAACAATTAAATCTATTCCGAACAAAACAAGTAAAGATTGAACTCCTTTGAATTGACTATGGTCTATGAGGGCTCCGTTTGATTTCGTCACTCGATCGTTCTTTTACGCAGCGTTCCCGCTGTACGCTTTTCTATTTTAGAGTCAATAGGTTGCAAGATTTCATTTGGTAAACTTTGCTTTATTGTCTTTGATAATCAAAGATTTAGCGTAATTTCCAGCGGGAATTGCTGTCTTTTACCAGAGAAATTGACTGTTAGTGTTTCATATCCTATAATAGCCATTATGTGGATAAAGCGCGATTTACTAAAATTTCTCCAAACTGCTCAAGCCCCTAGTTTGCCTATTAAGGTATTGAAGGGGCCGAGGCAGGTGGGCAAAACCTCTCTTTTGCATCATTTGCATACCCACAACCTTGTTCTTTTTGATGATTTAGGGATTCGCACCCTCGCTGAGGCAAATCCTGCGCTTTTTTTTGAACAATTCACAGGCCCACTGATTCTTGATGAGGCTACTATGGCCCCTCAAATTTTCCCTGAAATAAAGAAAAGAGTCGATTTGGAAAGAAGGCGCTATCAAGAAACCGGGGAACCTATCACTATTGATATTTGGATTACCGGATCGAATCAAACACTTCTTCAGCAAGCAGTTCGCGAATCACTTGCGGGGAGAGCTAATTATTACTTTTTAAATACTCTTTCTATTCATGAATGGAATGATACATTTAAAGAAAAATTTTCATTGAATAATTTATTTATGCGAGGCGGATGGCCTGAATTGCACGCTAATCCTCATTTAAATCCAGTACAATATCTGAATGATTTTATTGGTACATTTATTGAAAAAGACATTGTAATGGCTGCTGGGATTGAGAAAAGAGCAGCTTTTAGTAAAACGCTACAGCTAATTTCTGGTCGGATTGGGCAATTGGTTAATGCATCGGATATTGCTAAAAATATTGGCGTAGATACTACAACAGTACAAGCTTGGATTTCGCTTTTCCAGCAGAACGGAATTTTACATATCCTCCCGCCTTACTATATAAATATCAATCAGAGATTGATTAAAACGCCAAAAATTTATTTTGAAGATGTGGGTTTAGCGGTCAGGTTTCAGGGTTGGAGCCAGTTTGAACCCATCTTATTGAGCCCTTACTTCGGGCTTTTATTTGAAAATGTAGTATTAACAGAAATCACGAAATTTTTTACCAATCGGGGAGAGCGAGCGGAAATTTATTTTGTTAGATCAAAAGAGCAAGTGGAAATTGATTTTCTGTTGCAGCTGCCCAACCAACGTTTTCTCGCTATTGAAGTAAAAACCAATCCGATTGATTTAACCGCTCAACAACTACGGCTGCTAGATTCTCTTAAATTAAATATTGTCGATAAATGGATAGTGACAAGTGTGCGTTCGAATGATTTCGCTAATGCTCGTGTCATTTGTCTAGATCAAATTTTTAATGAGTTAAGGGAAGTTTTAGAATAGGAGTGTTCTGCTTCTCTTGGGAGCGCTTGTGGCAATTGCGGTTTCAAGTTCAATCAGCAAGAGGATGAGAACCGCTTGTTTTTAATCCTGGCCTGGCATATGATGTCCCCCATCATCGCTTTCGGACACGAGGGCGTGGGTCTCAATCCCTAAATGCCCGCTCCTCATAGAGAGGGAAGTGTTACCGAAAAATAAAATTTGGGCGAAACTATGACAAAGTATGCAGTTATCCAGACCGGCGGAAAGCAATATCGTGTGGTTGAAGGGGATGTAATCGATGTTGAGCTTCTAGAAGGCGACAACAAAAACGTAGAATTTGATGTTCTTTTTTTTAACGATGGAACAGCCGTCAAAATGGGTGAACCTGTCATCCCAGGATTCAAAGCCGCTGGTGAGGTGCTCGATCATGTCAGAGGACCAAAAGTCATTGCTTACAAGTATAAGCAGCGCCAGAGAAGTACTCACAAAAAAGTAGGGCACCGCCAAGACTATCAGCGTGTGCGCATTCTCCACTTGGGCGATGGAAGTATCTCTACTCCTGAAATAGAAACAAATAAATCTGAAGATGCTCCAAAAGTGGCAGCCAAAAAAGCAGCTCCTAAAAAAGAAAAAGCAGCAAGTGAAAAAAAGCCAGCCGTTAAAAAGTCGGTAGCGAAGAAGAAAGCGGTAGAGGAGTAATATGGCACATAAGAAAGGACAGGGTTCCACACGCAACGGTAGAGATTCAGAGTCAAAAAGACTTGGTGTCAAAGTTGGCGCTGGAGAGTTTGTAAGAGCAGGGAGCATTCTTGTACGCCAGCGTGGTACCAAATGGCATCCAGCAAAAAATGTAGGCCGTGGAAATGACGATTCTCTCTACGCGCTTATAGATGGTATTGTCGAATTTAGGAAGGCTAAGCGCACATTAGTCACAGTACAACCTCGGTAGTCTTTTTAATAGGACCACCGAATAGTTCCAAAAAAGTGGTTTTATGTTCATAGACAAAATTCGAATCAAGCTGATCGCCGGCAAGGGCGGAAATGGAGTGGTTGCCTGGCGCCGTGAAAAATACATTCCAAAAGGCGGTCCTTTTGGTGGTAACGGTGGTCACGGTGGCTCAGTGATCTTCGAAGCTTGTGATCAAACCCCTTCGCTCGACGCTTTCCGTTATCAGCGCCTTATCAAAGGTGAAGATGGGGGCCTTGGTGGTTCAAATAATAAGCAAGGCAAAAAGGGCCAGGAGCGCATTTTAAAAGTGCCTCCAGGTACTCTGATCAGAGATGCCCAGACGGGTGAAATCCTCTTTGATTTTACAGAAGCACGTGAACGCTTCTTGATTTGTGAAGGAGGACGAGGGGGGCTTGGAAATTCTTACTTCAAAAAACCCACGAATCAAGCACCCAACTTCGCCACTCCTGGAAAGCCAGGACAAGAGCGCGAGATTGAACTTGAGCTAAAATCGATCGCTGATGTCGGCTTTGTAGGCTTTCCAAATGCTGGAAAGTCAACACTCATTCGCAATCTCACCAGATCTAAGGCAAAAATTGGTGCCTATCCTTTCACAACTCTCACCCCTAATTTGGGTATTTTAGAATATGAGCATGGCAAACGTATTACCTTTGCGGATATTCCCGGCATCATTGAAGGGGCTCATGATAACCGCGGACTTGGCCTAGAATTTTTGCGTCACATTGAAAGAACCAAGTTGCTTCTCTTTGTCATCGACGCCTCCAAAGAGAATCCTGAGCAAGATTTGACTATTTTAGAAAATGAGCTCAGAGAACATGATCCAGAGCTCCTGAAGAAACCTCGTATCATCGCTTGGAATAAATGTGATATAGATCCCAATGAAGCCAATAGTTGGAATGAGAACTATGTCAAATCGGAAAAGCTTCTTCCTCAGCGTGATGCGGTTTCCATATCCGCTTTGACAGGTGAAGGAATCGAAACGCTCATCGGTCTTTTAAAGCGCAAACTCAGTACATACACCGCAGCTGCAAATAACGATATTGTAGCTCCTGCAGGCCAGTCAAGTCTGTAAGAAAGCGCTAAGCCTCCCAAAGAAAATAGAATATTCAAAATAATGCTGAGTATGATCATTCTTGAGAGCCTATAGGTGAACTTCTCGGCAATAGACGCTGGTAAAACGAGCATGCTCAAGACGAGAATGATTCCTACAGTATGGATCAATATGACCACGCCAATAGCGATCAAACCAAGAAGCAAGAAATAGAGTCGAGCAACGCTTAACCCCTGAAGTTTGGCCTGTTCTTCATCAAAACAAAGCGCTAGAAAATGATTATACTTGAGCAAGACGATAGCTAAAATAACCATGTCTAAGGCTGCCAAAAGCGCTAAATCAGCTGAACTCACCCACAGAACGTTCCCTAAGAGAAAATTCATCAATTCCACATTGAAGCCCGGCGTTTGGCTCGCAAAAATCACCCCGCCAGCCATCCCTACCGACCAAATCATCGCGATGACTGAATCTTCTCTCTCTCGATGGTAGAGGTGAACATAGCCAATAATCAAAGCAGACAAGATACTCGCAATGAGAGCGCCATAAATCGGCATGAGCCAATCCAGGTGATAAACTCTGCGGAAAAAGAGAGCACAGCCCAACCCCCCCAGCACGCTATGCGAAATGCTTCCACTCAGCGAAACAATTCTTTTCACGACAACAAAGGAGCCGATCACTCCACTCGCAAATGAGGCACCTATACAGGCGATTAAAGCCATCTGCAGAAGAGGATTATTCCAAACTGCTTCTAAAAAGTTCATGCACCCACCCTGTGATAGAGACCATTTTCAAAATGCTGACACACCTCATAAGAGCTCATAGGTGTTACAGAGCCTTGAACGCAGATCAGACGATCACAATGCTCAATAGCTGCTTTCAAGTCATGTGTCACCATCAAAATCGTAAATAGACGTTTTTTTAACATTTCGAGTAGAGACATAATCGAACTGCCGTCCATATTAGCCATCGCTTCATCTAAAATCAGCACTTCAGGTTCACTTGCTAAAGCTCGAGCAACCAGAATTCGCTGTTTTTGGCCACCAGATAGTGAGGAAAAACAGGCCTCTTGTGCTCTTTCTAGACCGACTTCCTTCAACGCTCCAAGCGCCATCTGGCGGTCTAGTTTAGAAAAGCCGCCAAAGCGCGAGGCTTTTGACAGTCTGCCCATCAATACCACCTCTAAAACAGAGATAGGAAAGAGCTGGTCTGGAGCAAAATTTTGAGGCACAAAGGCAACGCCTCCAGGCATCTTAATCGTTCCCGAGTCTGGCTTCAAAAGCCCTACCAGGAGCTTGCAAAGTGTGGTCTTGCCACCCCCATTAGGACCAAAAAGAGCAATAAATTCTCCCTTCTCTACTCCAAAAGAGACCTTTTTAAGTACAGGATTGCCTTTAAAAGCAAAGGAAAGATCTTTGACATCAATCACAGAACAGCTCTCCGATGTGACTCAAATTAGCAAGCACATCTTCAGCATAAGGATCGATAGAAAAGAGTTCCAATCCAAGCTCTGCAGCAATCCGCCTGCTACCCTTTTCTGAATACTGTTGCTGCAAAAAAATGCGTTTTAAACCCTTTTGCTCGACTTCAGACATCAGCAGAGTGAGCTGCTTGGGTGAAGGCTCCTGACCATCCATTTCTACAGAGAGCTGCTCAATGCCAAAATCTCTGCAAAAATAGCCAAAAGCAGGATGTGAAACTAAGATTGTTTTAGAAAATTGTGACCCTCTAAACTTGATTTCAAGAGCATCGATGCGACGGATCAAATCGGCTAAATTTTCTTGAAAATCAGCATTTAGAAGCTTTTCTAAGACGGTACAGATCTGTCTAGCTTCCTGCTTAAGCATCGAAGGACTCAGCCAGATGTGGGGATCAGCTCCATCATGACAGGAGCAACCGATTAAATCTAAATTTTCTCTTTGATCGATCACCTCTTTAACGAGAGGCAACAAACACTCTTCAAAACTCTCTCCGATACGGAACCAGACAAAGGCCTGTTTGATCAAATCGATCTGTCTGGCTCTCGGCTCGTAAGAATGAGGACTCGCGCCAGGAGGGACTAAAACTTCTACTTGGCAAGCATCGCCAGCAATCGATTCAACTAGAAATTTTTGAGGTTGGACACTCACTAACACGATTGGCTTAGCAACGAGTGAGGAAGAAAGTAAAAGTAGAAGAAAAAAGGTGCGCATGGTTAAGAAGGATAAGGAAAAAAGGATTTTCAATCAATCATTGAATAGGGTATTATTAATGCCATTCCGGGAGGGATGTTCGAGCGGCTTAAGGAGCACGCTTGGAAAGCGTGTAAACAGGTAACTGTTTCGAGGGTTCGAATCCCTCTCCCTCCAAAA
>CAZXQV010000035.1:0-2078 GCA_964643195.1 uncultured bacterium
AGAGCTCGTAGAAAAAGGAGTTTTCTTTGAGGTCGGAAGGGCGTATTATTATGAGATTGCGAAGAGTCATATCACAGGAAGTAGCAATTTAGGACTCTTCAAAATACTTTTTGATAAGATGAATTTGAAAATTTTGGGAGTGCATATAGTGGGAAGAAACGCGACAGAGGTGATACACATCGGTCTTTTAGCGATGCAGTTTGGAGCGACTATCGACTTTTTCACCCAGCAGGTCTTTAACTATCCAACTTTTGCGGAAGGTTATCGGATTGCTGCATTCAACGGACTGAATAAGTTATGAAAATTTTAGTTTTAGCACTCCTCTGCTCGACTGCTTTTGCTAATGATCATTTGAGAACCATTTATAACACGCTCGATCCTTATTCTGTTTCTCAATCTCTAGCTTTCTATGAACTCTATCCCGCTTCGGAAGAAGGAAATGAAGCGCTTAAACGTAGTTGCGATCTTCTGAAGACAAAGTCCGCTGTAGATGTACAAAAGGTGGCGACTTTTATCAACCGCACGAAAGGCAGAGGAGAACTGACATCTTCTGACTGTGCTATCATTGAAAGAATGGCTGCTCATCTCAATAATAGAAAGCTTGCTGGCTATTTATCTACATGCGAAGACGATGTGTTAAAGCTTGATCCGAAAGAGATTGATCTTGGGAAAGCGCTTTTGCTTTCACAAACAGGGGATAGCGATGAGGCGCGTAAATACTCAGCATTATTAGATTTGATGGCACTGCAGATTCTCGCAAAGCTTCCCCAAGAGCCTACTTTCTATGACAAAATCAAAGCGACCAATCAATTCATTTTTCAGCAGATGCACTTCCGCTTTCCACCCCAATCGATCTATGCTGAAGCGATCGATCTTTTCACCTTCCTGCCTTCGGTGATGGATGACCATTTGGGCGTTTGCTTGGGCGTGACTGCCCTCTATTTGGCTCTTGCCCAGCGTATCGATCTGCCTCTCGATATTATCACGCCGCCAGGTCACATCTTTGTGCGCTATGATGACGGTCAGAATTTGATCAACATCGAAACCACAGCCCGTGGGATACATATTGAATCTGAGCACTATCTCGGCATCAATACTCGAAAACTGGATAAGAGAGAGTTGAAAGAAGTGATTGGCATGACACATGTGAACCAAGCTTCAGTCTTTCTCCATCAGGGGAAATTTGACCAAGCTGTTGCTGCATACAAAAAAGCTTGGCCCTACATGGAAGGAGATGCCCTTCTTTCAGAACTTTTAGGCTATAGCCTTGTGCTTACTGACCAAGATAGAGAGGGTAGAGCACTTCTCGAAAAGGTTAAAGACCATATTCCCGATCACGCTGTCCAGAAGAGAGTTTTGGCTGAAGACTATTTGAATGGCAAGACTGACAAAGAGGGGATCCGCGTAGTTTTCAGTCAGGTCGACGAGACAAGAGAGTCGATTCTTGCCAAGCAAGAGAAATTGCAAGCTGTACTAAAAAAACACCCCCATTTTCGTGATGGACTACTCCAATCGGCGATTTGCTACGTCCAACTTTCTCGCTATAAAGAAGCGCTTGAGCAGCTCTTGCGCTACCATGCACTAGACCCGAATGATCCAACTGTTGAATATTATCTAGCGGCTTTGCATGCTGAGCGTCATGATTTTAAGAACTGTTGGCAACATGTGGAAAAAGCTGAATTACTGACAAAGAGCCGCGATAGTGATCCGCGGGTTTTGCGAGACCTCAGGCTAGAACTTCTAAGTCAGTGCCCCTCTCATTAGGTGGACTTCACGAGTCCCATTTGCAATAAAATTTTCCTGCGTTTAAACTCTTTGTCATGGATACCAATTTTTCAGAAGCAGCCATTGCTGCTATTCAAAATGCTTTCCAAAAAGCTGAAAACTTAAGTCACACAGAAGTTTCTGAAAATCATCTGCTTTCTTCGTTTTTAGCAGAACCAAATGGTTATTTTTACACTCTTTTGCAAGAGTTGAAAACGCGTCCTGAAGAGCTTTTACATCGCGTAAATCTTTCACTGCAACATTTGCCACAGTATGTTGAAGGAGGGAAACCTCAGCCTGGGCGGAGCTTTCAG
>CAZXQV010000035.1:2088-10374 GCA_964643195.1 uncultured bacterium
CGGGTGCAGGATGCGCAGAAATGCGCAAAAGAGCTCAATGATACCTATATTTCAAGCGACCACTTCTTACTTAGCTTTTGGAAAGGAGGGGGTGAGCCCTTTGAATCGTGGAAGAAAGAGTCTAGTATCGATCTCAAACAACTGAAAGCTGCCATCGAAAAACTTCGAGGAGATAGACATATGGATAGTCCTACTGCAGAAAACAACATGAAGAGCTTAGAGAAGTATTGCAAAAATCTGACCGACTTAGCCAAAAGTGGCAAACTAGATCCAGTGATCGGTCGCGATGAGGAAATCCGCCGGACAATTCAGGTGCTCTCTCGGAGAACAAAAAACAATCCGATGTTGATTGGTGAGCCGGGTGTTGGTAAAACAGCTATTGCTGAGGGACTGGCGCAGCGCATTATCCAGGGAGATATTCCTGATTCTCTTAAAGGTAAAGAGCTTGTTTCTCTCGATATGGGAGCACTAATTGCCGGTACCAAGTTTCGAGGTGAGTTTGAAGAACGGCTGAAAGCGATTTTACAAGAAATTGAAAAGAGCGACGGTGGGATCATTATCTTTATCGATGAGGTGCATACACTTGTTGGTGCTGGGGGCTCTGAAGGGGCGATGGATGCAGCCAATCTACTCAAACCAGCATTGGCGCGAGGCACTCTTCACTGCGTCGGCGCCACAACGCTGAATGAGTACCAAAAATATATAGAGAAAGATGCGGCACTTGAGAGACGTTTTCAGCCTGTGATGGTTGAAGAGCCAAGCTTGGAGGATGCGATTGCGATTTTGCGAGGTCTCCGAGAGCGCTATGAAATTTTTCATGGCGTACGTATCACTGAAGCTGCATTACACGCTGCTGTCATGCTTTCTCATCGCTATATTGCAGACCGCTTCTTGCCAGATAAGGCGATTGACCTGATCGATGAAGCGGCAAGCTTAATTCGGATGCAGCTAGGCAGTCGTCCTCTCCCAATCGATATCAAGGAAAGGGAGCTGGCAACTTTGATCGTGAAGCAAGAGGGGATGAAGCGAGAAGGCAACAGCGGCGATTTAGAACCGAAAATTGCCGCAGTCAAAGAAGAACTTGCTGCTTTGAAAGTGCGTTGGGAGAGTGAAAAGAAGGTTTTAGATTCTGTCAAAGAGAAGAAAAATCAGCTTGAGAAGCTTCGTTTTCAGGAAGAAGAGGCAGAAAGAGTCGCTGACTATAATCGCGTGGCGCAGATCCGCTATGCTGAATTGCCCAAATTACAAGGTGAGATCGATGCCGCTCAAAAAGAGTTGGCCAGCAAAGAGAATCGCCTTTTGCAAGAAGAGGTGGATGAATTTTTGGTTGCTCAAATCGTAGCCAAATGGACAGGTATTCCTGTGCATAAGATGTTAGAAAAAGATGCAGAAAAACTTCTGCATCTGGAGGAATCGCTCTCAAAACGAGTGGTAGGACAGGACAAGGCTATCGTAGCTGTCAGCGATGCGATTCGCGCTTCACGCGCTGGACTTGCTGATCCCCATAAACCGACCGGTGTCTTCCTCTTTTTGGGCCCTACAGGTGTGGGTAAAACAGAGCTTGCTAAAGCACTTGCGGAGCAACTTTTTGACAAAGAAGAGGCGATGGTGCGTCTCGATATGTCTGAATACATGGAGAAGCATGCTGTTTCCAGATTAATCGGTGCGCCTCCAGGTTATGTGGGTTACGATGAGGGCGGACAGCTTTCGGAAGCATTGCGTAGACGTCCTTATGCTGTTGTCCTCCTTGATGAGGTGGAAAAAGCGCATCCTGATGTTTATAATATTTTGCTGCAAATCTTTGATGATGGACGTCTTACAGATAGTAAAGGGCGCACAGTTAATTGCAAAAATGCACTCTTTATTATGACGTCAAACCTCGGTTCTGAGCCAGATGTGCTTAAAAAGCATTTCCGACCAGAATTTTTGAATAGATTAGATGAAGTTCTAACTTTTGCTCCTCTTCAAGAAAAAGATATGGCGAAGATAGTGAAGATCCAGTTGGAGCTTGTGGCGCAACGGATGGTAGAGCGCAATATCATTTTAGATTGGGATGAAAATTTGATGCACCATCTAGCGAAAGAAGGCTATGATCCAATCTTTGGAGCGCGTCCTCTCAAAAGACTAATCCAACATGAGGTTGTCAAACGTCTATCTAAAGAGGTACTTGAGGGAAAGGTAAGGCCCAATACAACTGTAAAAGTTTTTTATGAAGATGGAATTAAAATTAACTGTTCGATTGAAAAAAAACTAATGGAACAAGTAAAATGAAGCTATGAGTTGCGTTCATCCAACAGATTGTTTCAATGAGACAAGTCGCTGTGAGATTGCTTGTGGAGTGGTCGCTCTCGGGCTGATCACCATGTTTGTCATCGGTATCTTAGGTGCTACAAAAGTCATTCATATGGAGCAAAGCGCTGTAGGAGCTTGTTTGGCGCTTCCAGTTTTTGCTATCATTGTACCATTTATTATTATAATGGTGATGCTTGAAAATTGCCGCCAGGATTGTTCGAAAGGATCGAGATACTAATTTTTGCAAATTAAACAACATTAAGTTATAATTGAATTAATTAGTTAGTTTGGAGTTGTTTTTGAGTATTGGATGTTGGGATGAGTTTTTCTATACGTGGGAGAATGAAAAAAATTTCTGTCTTAGCTGTTGTAACTGTTCCTTATCCAACTTAAAATTTAGGGATCATTGCATTCCTTTACTAGTGATTACTCTTTTAGTAGTTGGCATGATAGCAACGCTTACTTGCGGCGTTTGTGGAATCAAAAAAATAATAAAAATGCGCAAATTCACGGCTATACAGCTTATTTGTAGTTCTCCCTTATGTTTGATAGCTTTAATACTGATGATTGCGATATTTTGTGTCGCGCCTCCCACAAAGAACTTTAAGCCGATGACCAGCTTCCAGAGGCCTCTTCCCTTGTGATACGCAAGGCGGGAACTGTTACTTTTTTGCTGTGAAGCCGCGTCAGCGCTCTGATACCACAAACGGCCATCAATCCGCCAAGAGTTGCTATCACAGAAGCCATTGCAGTAAATTTTTTATTTCCAATTTTGTCAAGAATGCGGTGGATCTGCGGAAGCTTTCGGTGCGTCAATAGGAATGTGGCAAACGCTATCAAAAGAGCGCCTATTGCAATCCAGGTGATCACAAGCAAGAGATCATCCTTTGTCGTGGCCTCTTTTTTACTCAAGTAGCTAAGTGAAAAAAATTCGTAAGTTCTATATAGAAGAGTCGGTGTGCCCAATAAAATGAATGTGATAGGGCTGCAGAGCTGTCGTGTTGCGACAAGCGCATGACGTTCGTAACGAGTGTTCTCGTACTTCCCTGTAGTTTTGAAAATGGTGACTTCACCCTCACCGGCGAAAATGCGAGCGTGTGAGACGATGAAGTTATGATTCTGCATCGGTACAATCCGGTAGACGGTGGCCCAATCTGGAAAGTAGCCCATGGTAGAAACTACATCGTTCCATTGGCTGTAGATGTGTACATGCATTTCTCTTTGTTCGCCATAGCTTACGTAGGGTTCTAGACCCGCAGGATTGTAGGCATGGACGTGTCCAACATGATCGCCATAAAGCGAGACCATATGGAGAGCTAAAGCGCCCCCGAGACTAGCTCCTACAACAGTCACTTGCCTTTGTTTAACTATCCATTCTTTCAAATCTGCCGAGCGTGCAGCGATATGACCCACCGATAAACCGGGGGTTGTGTCAGAGATCCATGTCGCTGCAAAACCTTCATCACCAGGAAATGTCGATCCCTTAAATATGAGGATTGGTGGGTGTTCCTCTGCACGCAGAGCATAGGCTTGAATACTGCCCCCAATCGTTCCAAGATCAAACCTCTTCTCAACTCTCCAAATTTTCCCTTCAAATTCTATCTCACTTCCCACTTGAGGAGAAGTAAAAGCAACGAGGGAAAGTAGGGGATAGGCAAAGCATTGATAGACAAGATCTTCATCCTTATTGTTATAAGCTGCGGAAGCTGCTCGCAGTAATTCTTGTCGAAATTCATCCAGATCCTTTTTGTTAGTTTCAACCATGATGGTTGAAAAGTAATCAGAAAGGGTAGCCTGGCGAGGTTTACAACCCTTTGCTGCAGGTAAGACTTTTTCCCGCCTATCGCGCCGTCCAATAAGTACATCGACCCCAGCTTCTGCAGCAGAATGAGGAGGCGAAGATGCTTTTGCGATTGCCCCTTTTCCATGGTGTACACGCTCTTTAAATAGGTGATCGATCTTTCGAAGTGTTGCTACGGGCACCGTTTGGCGACTGCTATCCCATTTGACGGCGTTAGCCCGGAGAAGCTCGCTAAAAATTTTCTTGACTTGGGAGAGGGGTAGTTGATGTCTATTAGACATTTCTTCATAAAGAGAAGAACGATCAAGCTTCACCCTTGCATCAGAGGCACATAGACTGTTCTGTATATCATTCCAATTAATTGACATAAACTATATTATAATCTAATCAATCAATTGTTTCATAGCCTCTTGTAAGGGGATATGCGCGACGATTTCTTCAACCGAGGGACGGAATCTATAGGTCCAGTTGGTATCTAAAACCTTACCGGGAATGTTAATGCGTTCTTCCGCAAGATTTTCTGATATCAGCTCTGGAAAAAGAGAGAGGTATTCTTGGAAAAGATTGATGTGAAAGAGACTTGAGGAGTGGTGAGAATCATATATAATTTCCTTTAATCTTTCGTTTGTCAAAAAAGGTTTATAGTCCCATCCTTTGAATTCGCAAAAAAGTTTTGCTTCTTTTGGAAAGTGGCGCCACCAAAGAAGCAACGTGTCTGAATCGTGAGTAGAAACAGTGGTCATCGTCATCGGCTCATATTGATCAGGGGGAATGAAGTTGCCATTTGTTTCATAATACCTTTCCCAGCGCATCATTTTTGTGCCGCAGACGCCGAGATCATAGAGAGTCTGTTTGACTGGCTTTGTCACAAGACCTAGATCTTCGCCAATAGGGAAGATTGGAGCTGCTTTGAGCATCGCTTGCACGATTTCAGAACCTTGTGGCAGCCATTTATGCTCTTCAGGAGGATAGAAGCTTCCCTCTTTCGGTTGCTTATTTTCAGGAATTCCCCAGATGCGGAAAAAGCCAACAATATGATCAACGCGGTAGATGTGGTAGAGAACAGAGGCTATTTGGAGTCTTCTTTGCCACCAAAAATAGTTCTCTTTTTTCAAAGCATTCCAGTCGTAGAGAGGAAAGCCCCAATGCTGCCCTTCCCTCGCGTACATATCGGGTGGTGCACCAGCAGCAAGATGCATTAAAAAGAGATGACGGTGGTACCAAACATCAGCGCTATCGCGACTGATTAAGATGGGAATATCTCCTTTGAGAAAAAGCCCCTTCTCTTCAGCATACTTTTTGACTCTTCCCATCTGCTGGAAGCAAAGAAATTGCAATAGTCTATGAAAATCACAACTCTCCTGATTTTCATCGAGCATTTGCTTAAAAACGGCAGTTGTAGGAGCTTTGTAAAGCTCAGGCCAATCTTCCCAACTCTTCCAATAATTTTTCTCCTTCAGTACTTTGAAAAGCACGAAAGGATCTAGCCAGTCGCTGTTTTCTTTGATAAATTTCTTATATTCAGAAGTTTTAGAAATTATAGGTAAAACTAATGGAACATACTCCTTGAAGAAGACGTTTTTCAGCTCACGTACGATGTGAAATTTCACACGTGGTGTCCGGTTCCAGTAGATGATTTTTCCAACTTTCTCATTGAAATTTAGAATATTTTCTTGTTCTGGAAGTTCACGTAATGAAAGAAAAAGAGGATTTAATCCATAGGCAGAGATGGAATCATAGGGGCTTACGCCCAAGCCAGTATCATTCAGTGGAAGCAGTTGGATAACATCAAAACCAATCGATCGACACCAATCAATCAAAGGAAGAAGGTCCAGGTATTCGCCGATGCCACAACTCTTTTCAGAGTGTAGAGCAGAAAGCGGCAGGCAGATTCCATGATGGCTCTTGACTTGAATCCTCTTCCAGTGTGACCCTGCTGCACTCTTTAAAAGTTCGGCTTCTATGTTCATATTTGCCCCAGCATTCCGCTTATACCTGTTGGGGTTTCTTCAATGCGAGGGATGTCCCCTTTAGAAAGAGCTTCTTTCCATAGGCGAGCATGGTTGACGATGTGGATGAGTTGACTATGTAATTTCGAGGCATCAAGATTGGCAAGCTTGAAAAATTGATACAGAATTAGGCTGTCTTTGCGATCGCTGAATGCTAAAAGTCCACGAGGACTGCGTGGCAATCCATTGACTTTCATCGCTTGACGTAAAGCTTGTTCGCGCAGCGCTCCAGGCGGAAGAGTTCCCAGTTCACTGCCGATCAAAATGCGATCACCCTGTGTATCAAGATCGATTTGTAAAGTCACATCATCTGCAGGAAAGAGGATGCAACAAGATTGCCTAGCATCTGGTTCTAGTGGAATACCGATCACTTCACCGAGCTGCTTAATGAGTTCTTCGTAGGGTTGCACTATTCTTCCTCCTCTTCGTCGTCTTTTTCGAGCTGTTCCAGAGCTTCCATGATTGCAAGAAGCAGATCTTGTTTGTGACGAGCCGATTTATAGAGACGAGGGGAGAGTTTGCGAATCGCATCACGAAACTGTGATAGAATGAGGGCTTTCTCTTCATCAGCTACAAGTCCCATTTTTTCAGCTTGACGCATGATTTTTAACACTGAAGGGTAGCGATCTTCAACGATTTTGACAAATTCTTTAGCAAGTTTTTCAAAATTGACTTCCTTTTCATCATAGGCCAACTCATACTGCTCATAGAGCTTTTTGAGCATTTTGGTGCGTTCTCTGAAGAAGAGATAGACCCAAACAATCGATTGTAAATTACGCACTTCTGTCATTAATAACTGTAATTCAGCAACTTGTATTGAAGGTCCTTTAGACTTCAGATCATAGGCCATGCCTTGAAGAAGGAATTCGACCAGTTTTTGTAGGTCATCAAAGCTGTAATCGGCAGAGAGCTGTTCGAAGAGCGCATTATGGGGTTTCGGGTCACCAGTTACTTCACGGTAGAGGTTGCGTAGTTCAGTTGCTGTTTTAACTCCCTTTTTCGCGAAAGCTTTAGCTGCGGTATCGATATTTCGGCCAGCGAGCACTTCGCGTCCCATTCTTTCCATGAGAAGATCACGCGCTTTTTGGATCTTAGCTTTCAAAGGACCGTTGGCTGAATGATTGAGGTAATCCAGGGCTTCTTCGGCAAGAGTGGGGTCATCAAAGGTGTTAAGGACATGTTCCAAGATCTCTTCGGCTGTCTGTTCTGGGGTAATCGCATCTCTTAGAATAGTCAGTTTACTTGCAGGTAGTTCTGGATTGCGTCTTTCGTAGTTTTGAGCGAGATCTTCTTCAGAGCGTTCTTCGACTCCCTTGATGGCAGAAGTCTCAGCGACGTTGGGCTTTTTGCGTGATTCAAGATCGGTGAAGCGGCCTTTACGCTCTTGTTCTTTTCTAGCAGCGGCTGGGTTAACCCCCCCCTCTTCAACCTCTTCAGTGAAACGAGCTTTTGCAGAGACTTGTAGCGCAAGAACTTGAGTAGCGCTTTGTCTAGCTTGCTGTGCCTGAATACCAGATAAGTTGACTGGTCCTGACATATTTCTTCCCCCGTTTTTCTATCAAATCTGAATTCTACCAAGCGGCTGAATCCTAATTTCTGGTAGTATCTCTTGGTAGGAAACAACTGAAACTTCGGGAAATTCCGCTTCGATGAGTTTGCGCGAAAAGCGTCGCACATCAATCGCAGTTAAGAGGACCGGTGGTTGTCCTCCAGGCGGTGTCGGTGTAATCACATTGCGCATCGATTTAAGGATCAAATTCACGCTATCAGGGTCGAGTGCTAAATAGGATCCTGCTGATGTCTGTTTAATCGCTCCACGAATCATCTCCTCAATTTCTGGATCAAGTAGGTAGACTGACAATGTGGATTGACCTAGAGAATATTTGTAGCTGATATAGCGTTTCAATGATGAACGGACATATTCTGTCAGCAAGACTGTATCTTTCTCCGATTGAGCCCACTCGCTTAAAGACTCCATGATCGTGCGCAAATCTTTAATTGAAACCTGCTCTTGGATCAGTCGTTTGAAGATTTCAGTCAATTTCTGTAGAGGAATGAGTCTTGTCACCTCTTTCACCAGATCGGGATAGGAGCGTTCCATAAACTCTAGCATAGAACGCATCTCTTGAATACCCACAAACTCTTGACCATTCGTCCGAAAAAAGTGAGAAAGATGGAGGATCA
>CAZXQV010000036.1:0-9685 GCA_964643195.1 uncultured bacterium
GAATACAGTAAGTCTAACGTACTTTTATTGGGTCCGACAGGCTCTGGAAAGACTTTGATTGCGAAAACGCTTGCGACGATTCTCGATGTTCCTTTTACGATCTGTGATGCGACCACACTCACTGAGGCTGGCTACGTGGGTGAGGATGTTGAGAATATAGTATTGCGTCTTTTGCAAGCCGCGGACTATGACGTCTCATTAGCAGAGCGTGGGATTATCTACATCGATGAAATCGATAAGATTGGGCGCACGACGCAGAATGTGTCGATTACACGGGATGTATCGGGTGAAGGAGTACAGCAGGCGCTTCTGAAGATTGTGGAGGGTACGATTACGAATGTTCCGCCGAAGGGTGGGCGGAAGCATCCTCACCAAGAGTATATCAAAGTTGATACAGAGAATATTCTTTTTATCATCGGTGGTGCTTTCAATCATCTCGACAAAATCATTGCTAAACGCTTAGGTAGAAGCACGATTGGCTTCATGGATACAAAGACGGGCAAACCTATTGACCGCCATGACAAGAACATGTTGTTACAGCAGGTTGAGCCTGAGGATTTAGTAAGTTTTGGAATGATTCCTGAGTTTGTCGGTCGCTTTAACTGCATCGTGAATTCAAATGAGCTCACTTTAGAGGATCTCGCACATATTTTGACCGAGCCGAAGAATGCTGTTGTGAAGCAGTATAAGGCGCTTTTTGCTGAAGAGAGTGTTGATTTGCACTTTTCTGAGGGGGCCCTTTTGGCGGCTGCTAAAAAGGCCAAAGAGGCGGGCACTGGAGCGCGGGCATTGCGGATGATTTTTGAAGATCTACTTTGCAACTTGATGTTTGATGTGCCGTCGGATCCGACTATTCGCGAGATTTACATCGAAGAGGAGACAATCACGCTGAAGAAGGAGCCTGTGATTGTGCGCAAGGATGGCAACCAACAAATCGCTTAGCATAGTCAAAAAATTGCGCGACGCGGGCCATCTCGCCTACTATGCGGGTGGTTATGTGCGTGATTTGCTTCTCGGCACTGTTTCAAGCGAAGTGGATATTGCGACAAGCGCCTTGCCAGAGGAGGTCCAGCAGCTATTTTCCAAGACGATTCCAGTCGGCATTTCTTTTGGTGTGGTGATTGTGGTCATTGAGGATGAGCCCTTTGAGGTGGCTACATTTCGCAATGACGGCGCTTATTTAGATGGGAGACATCCTCAAGACGTCTATTTTTCTTCACCTGAAGAAGATGCTCAAAGACGTGATTTTACAATCAACGGGATGTTTTTCGACCCTCTTACCGAAGAGATTTTGGATTATGTGAACGGACAAGAAGATCTCAAGAAGAGAGTCATTCGGGCGATTGGGGATCCAGAAAAGCGGTTTTTAGAAGATCGCTTAAGGATGATACGAGCTGTCCGTTTTGCAGCACGCTTGGGATTTCGGATCGATGAAGAGACAGCGCATGCGATTCAGAAGTATGCTTCGACCTTATTTCCTGCGGTTTCGATGGAGCGGATTTGGCAAGAATTTGGGAAGATGAAGCATATGGATCGAGCGATGGTGATGCTACAGCGTTTTGGTTTGCTACAGACGATTTTTCCACAACTTAGAAACATCTCTCTGGAAGAGATCGAAAGGAGAAGCACTCCATTTGCTCATTTTCCAGAGAAAACTCCGACGATTCTCTATCTCAGGGAGATTTTACAAGAGACATCAGATCTTGTTGCCTACATGAAGGCGAGTAATCAAGATCAAAAGCTTGTGGATTACTTCGATATGAAATGTGATGACCTTTACGACTGGACGCAGTTTTACAAAAATCCGCATATCGATCTTTTTTTAGCGATTGAGGAGGCAAAAGGGCGCTCAATCGAGGAGCACTTTGCTCGGCGCAAGCAACTTTTGGCGCATATTGAGCGCAAAAAGCCTCTCGTGGATTCTGGGACATTAAAAGAGGCTGGGATTGAGCCTGGTCCTGAGATGGGGAGACTATTACATCAAGCTGAGCGATTGGCGATCAATGAAAATCTTTCAAAAGAAGAGATTTTGGATCGCTTGCTATAGCTGAATCAAACCTCTGCCAACTTCGCCTCTATGCAATTGATCGATCAGGGTATTGATCTCTCTCAAAGGCACTTCATGGGTGATTAATTCGGCAAGTCTGAGCTCTCCTTTCAAGAAGAGATCGGCATAGAGGGCAACATCTGCATCGATTGAGCTTTTACCACCCCAAGTTCCTCTAATCTGTTTGCCACAGATGAGATCGAATGGATCGATGCTGATCTTCTCCCCTTTTGGGAGATTACCGGCCAAGATGCAGAGACCAGGCGCTTTTAGAGATTGGTAGGCAGCTTCCATCGCCTCTTTTCGACCTGCTGATTCAAAAGCAAAGTCGACACCACCACAAATTTCACGAATGGCAGCTGCGGGATTATTCCTAGCATCGAGGGTGTGTGTAGCGCCCAAAATGCGTGCGCGCTCCAACTTCTTCTCATTGACGTCAACGGCGATCACGGGATTTGCTCCACTTTGAACAGCCGCGAGAAGGCCACTTAAACCTACACCACCGCAGCCAAAGAGAGCAAATGATTGGCCTCTCTTCAACTGCATTTCATTTTTGACAACACCAGCACCTGTAGGGATGGCACAACCTAAAAGCGCCGCCTCTCTTAGCGGCATCTCTTTAGGAATGGGCACAACTCTATTTTCAGAAACGATAGCTTTTTCCATGAATGTACTGATAGCGCCGGAATTGACATTACCAATCTCTGATTGATACTGTGTCGATGGCACATCGAGACCGCTGCCTTTCAACCAGGTGAGAACCACATGGTCTCCGGCCTTTACTTTTGTGACGCCCTCGCCCACTTCAAGCACAATGCCTGAGCCCTCATGACCCAATGTGTGTGGGAGAAACTTGTCTTCACCCTTCAATCCAAAGATCTCATTGAGTTGGGTATGGCAAAGACCGCTATAGGCGATTTGGACAAGGAGCTGCCCTCGCTTCAACGCCGGCGGATGCAGCTTCATGATTTCCAGTGGCTTGCTGGTTTGCTTGAGGACAGCGGCTAGCATTTTGGACCACACGCGACTGCGATGTAGTAGTGAGCCAACGGCATAAAGCCAGTGTGGACCACTTCATCATTGGCTGCAAAGAGAAATACATGGCTGAAATGTTCCAAAAGCTCTCTCTCAAATCTTTGATGGTTGTAGATATTGATATGACCGCTTTTTGCAACTTGTGAAGCAAACTGCTGACTGATTTCGGAGGGCGTCCCAATGATGGCTGTGCCCTCTTTACCCAAAGAACGGGCGATTTTTGAGATAAAACGGCTTGCATGTTCAGGCAAGATATGTTCAATCACGTCAAAACTTGTCACAGCGTCGAACTTTTTGTCCGGGCTGCTCAGAAAATCTTCACAAGAAAAATCGATCTGCTCGCCTGAAAAATTTTTCTTCGCTGAAGCGATCGCCTCTTCATCAAAGTCAACGCCTAAGACATAGCCACACTCTTTTGCGAGAAGGTAGCTGCCAAAACCTTCGTTACAGCCGACATCCAGCACTCGTTTGCCGCTGCCAATCATTTTGGCAGCAAATTTGTAGTAGCTCATGCTGTGCATCAGGCGCCTAGGGCTATGATGATGCCAATCGGAGAGATACTTGCCGAGAGTTAGGGGTTCTTGCTCTTCAATTTTTTGATAGACACAGTCCCAGCTCGACTTCGCGTCGCTTGCCATTGGCTTCCTCATATTTTTTTACACATTGGGTGACTGGAGACTCACTGACCACTTCGTAAGCAACCTGCCTTGTACCCATATCGACTGGTGCAAAAGTTGGCATTAAGCGCTGGTCTGTACTCCATCTAGTCACATTTTCTCTATTCACAACACATCCATGAACAATCGGCAAACAAAATACTAAAGCTTGTCCAATTTTTAAAGGGACGGGCTTTACCTTCTCCTCAATCGACGGTTCCATCACTTTGGGAGCATACATGAATCCCATCTGATGTTTAGCCGATCCTTTTGTGACATCTTCGCTTATATACTGTGTTGTGGGATAGGCTTCTTCAGACTCAACATGTGATCCTGAAATCACACTCATTGTATTGCCTGGTCCCAAATCGACAAAAGGGACAAAGAAAGAGAGTTCATAAGCAGTACCGCCATAGAAACTATCTCTATGAAAACCGATATTGTCTTGTCTTTTACCAGGTCTTGCAATTCTCAAAAACGGATTGGCTTGCTTCACAATATCTGGCCCCAAAATTTCTCGAAATTGGTCTGTGAGAGGGGTTGTAAAGTCATAAGCTTGGTCGCGGAAGAAGCGAGTCATAGCGATTTGAGTTTGAGTATGGCGCTCATCGTTTTCTTCCCGGTAATCTTCCAGTCGAGTTTTGGTTCCAAGGAGTCGATAGAGTTCTTTCTCGAGCTCTTCTCTTGCCTGTAAAATGGGGTCTAAAGAGGGAAAATTGAAGACCATCCATCCATTTTCTATATACTCTTTCATAAACTCCTCTTGTTGCAAGCAACGCAGAATAGATATTGAGACATCTGCGCAAAGCCGGTGTGGACGACTTCATCATTCATTCCAAAGCAGAAGACATTGTGAAAATACTTGGAAAATAGTTCTCTCATCCGTTCTTGAGAATACATGTTGACATGAGCTTCTCGGCTCAATTTAGAAGCGTAAGGGGTAGTTGTTTCATTTGGAGTGCCAATTATCACAATGCCATCTTGTTTTACATTAGCACATAGTGCTTTCAAGTATGTTTCTTCATATTTTTGATAGATGTGTTCGATGACATCGAGGCTAACAACCAAATCATGTGCGCCGAAACTTTGATCGAAAAAATCTCCGGCGATGAATTTGAACTTACTGTCTGTGAAGATTTTTTTCGCTGCATCAATTTGAGGAAGATCATAATCGACACCTGTGTAGGTACGTCCTTCTGCTAGAATGGGGGCGCCAATGCCTTCACCACAGCCGAGTTCAATGACACTTTGAGCATTTTTTGCCATTTTGGAAGCGAATTTGTACCGGGATAAGACGAACGCGAGTCGTTTGGGGTCATTACGAAAATTCCACGACCAGATAGTGCCCCATTCTATCGGCTTACACGGCTCCAAAAACGACTTTTCTGTATTGACTGACAATCTGATCAACTCCTTCCTTCCAAGATCGGACTTTATAACAGGATGCCAAAAAAGCAGATTTGGGTCTAGGTATGTTATCAATCTCGTTCATTGTGATTTTTGTCACATCTGATGGGGAAAAGCCAAGCTGTTGTGCTATGTAACAAGCCATATCATAGCGACTTACAGAATCTTCAGGGCATATTTGATAAATCCCTCTTTTGTTTGCTTTTTGTAGAGCAAAGACTGCGAACATGACCTCTTCAATATTAACGAGTTGTAACATTTGATCCGTTGCGGCCCTGATTCGCCCCGTCTCCATGAGTTCTTTGATCATGTCTACAATGATTCCTTCATCAGAGGCATAGACTCTGGATAGCCTTAAAATGATACAATTGCCTTTTAGCTCCTCCAAGAGCTTCTCTTCGCGTTCAGCCAGAAGAGCTCCATAGAGGTTTACAGGAGATGTTGTTGACTCGGGGTAATAGAGAGGTTTGGAACCATCGAATACATAGGAAGTTGAAAATACAATCGGGGTAATTCCTCGATCGACTAATTGTTTAGTTAAATTGAGCACCCCATCGAGATCGATGGCCCGGCAATAGCTATAATCTTGATAGCAGCGTTGTGGAGTAGCATATCCAGCAGCGATGATTGCCGAAGAATTATCACCCACCTCAAATGTTACCTGAGGATCTTTAAGCTCTAGAACAACCTCTCCCAATCGATTTGTTCCGATGATATCTGGGTAATAGTTTTTTAAATAGCTATAGAAATGTTTTCCGATAAAGCCTGTGCACCCAACGATGATTGATTTTGGTGGCACTAATTACATCTCCTAAGCATCCGTTTTTTGAAAGATTTAGCAAATTTTGCCGACGGAGATACTTTACTGCAAACAAAAAAATCCCACCACTTGGGCTTAAAAATCAATTTCCAAAAGAGATTATCCAAAATAAAACTTAAAATAGCTGAATCTCTAAATCGTTTGCGGACATCATTATCTTTAGTCACGAGATCTAGGACAGCAAAATAGGTTGCATTTCTGCGCTTCCGATCCTTTTTGACTTTTGCAGTATAAGAACCCGCTTGTTCCCGCATAGCAATTCCCAATTGTGGAACATATCCTATTCCTTCAAAAAGAGCGATTTGGTGAAAAAGAAACCAGTCAGAAATATTTTCTAACTTGGGATTTGGCAGACCATATTTCTTTAATGTTTTCACTTCTGTGATACAAGAGACGCCTGGCACCCAAAATTCGCTATTTCGAAATACTTGAATGATATTTTGCTTATCAAAAACAACTGGGCTTTCTGCGGGATAGAGATTTGTGTCTCGAAATTCTGTATCGCTTGAAAAGTAGCGAATATTGCTACAAGTCAGTTTGAGATTATTCTCGAGCATCAACTGCATTGAAGTAGCCAAAAATCCTGGCATGTATAGGTCATCTGAACTGAATATATGGACATACTCACCTCTCACTTCTCTAAAGAGATCGTTAACTGTTGCGAAGTAGCCACGGTTTTTATTAAAGAAAAATGGTCGAACGCGGTCGCCAAAACTGCGGATTACCTCTCTACTACCATCAGTTGAGGCATCATCGCCGACAATGACCTCGAAATCATCGAAGTTTTCTGCTAAAATTGAGTTTAAAGTCTCTGCTATAAAATTTGCGTGGTTGTAGCAAGGCACAACTACTGAAAGTGTTTTCTTTTTCATAAAACCAACGGCAGGAGCCAACTTTTCCTATTTTAAAATCAAATCTTCAGAAATACAGAATTTCTGGAAAACTTAAATGCTACGATTTACAGATATAGTCGATTCAGCTGACAATTGAATCGTCAACAAGGTAAAAATTACGCATTTTTGCGTGCCCAACGCAATATTATCCCTTGGATCCTGATCGAAGCGATGATTAATATTAACAAAGGGATACGCATTCTTGACAACATGGATTTCAAAAGGCGCAAAATAGTTCTCATAACCATCCTACTTTCTGATATGTAGCTTTGCATGGTCGCGGTTCACAAAGATGAAGAATTTTGTATTTCAACGGCATTTGAATTTGTTTCAGAGAAAGGGTTTTGGCATGTAAATAGGAAGAGTTTTTAGTAAATTTTGCAGAATTCTTCATGTACTCTGCTTTAAGAGGCTCGTCTCTGTACTGGAGTTGAACAGGCATGCGATCAAAAGTCGAATTGACGCCTTTTTTGGCTAAGACAATTGTCATAACATACATATAGCTAGGGCAGAAGCTTGGATAGCCAGCAACCCCTTTAGGAGGCTGAAATTCATACAAATACCAATTTTGAGCCCCCATTGAATGACTGATAGCAAAAAAGACTTGGCAATCATCAAAATGGTTTAGAGTGTAGTAATCATAAAAAAAGTCAGCGCTAAAAGATAAATATCCCGCATTTGCATAGTTTGAAGCCCCATTCCATTGAAAAATTCTACCACCAGGCTTTAGGAGTTTCGTCACATTTTCGAAACAGGTCCTCAGGTCAAAGAGATGGTCGAAAGTTCCTCCATCAATAATGTAATCGAATTGCCCTTCTAATTCCTTTGGGATGGGTTGATTTAAATTATGAACGATCGATGCTTTTTCATAAGATGAAACATCCAACGTATTGTAATTCACATTACCAAACATGCTGAAAAAAGATTCATCATCCAATCCACCTGATCTGAAACGCGTACTTACATCTTGTTTTTCTTTAAAATCTGGATTTACCTCGCAATTAAATTCGCCAAAAATTTCTTTGATTTTTGCAAGTGACAGTCCAATCGATTGCTTCCCAAGAGCAAGAATATTTCCGTTTAGGGGGCACTTTTTATGTTCAGCGACAAGAAGTCTAACCAAAGCTTCGACTAACATACTGAGGATCCTTTTTTTAATAAAGAAACTGAGCTTCCTCTAATTCCTGTTTATTTTTCAAGAAAAAATTCTCAGCATTGAAAGCGCCAGCCCATTTAGATGCATTTTAAAGGATGCCTGGATTTAAATTATAATCTTCTTGTGCACTGGTTGATTCTTGAAAAGCCAGATCTATAAGAATCGCTCAAGTTTTAAATGAACACATTTTTTTTCAAATCTGCTCGAAATATTTCGAGGGCTTGAGATAAGGACTGTACGGAAGGGTTATTGCACAACCCTTAGACTATAGGCAAGCAATGCTCTCATGAGGTTGATCACAAAATTGAATTGGCTATATGTTCAATTTGACATTCATATTTCATTCTAACTATCAAACTTTTAAGAATCCTTCATTTTCAGCCAAAATCCATCTACAGAATTTTCTGGACACAATCTGTTCTTGGGTGTATTAACGCTGTCTTTACAAATACTCTGAAACCACAGGGAAAAATATATGCTGAAAAGACACTTTGCAATAAAATCGATTAGACCATTGTTCAAGGGATTAATTGTACTCTTAATACTTGGTAGCTCGATGAATGCTCAAGACGTGGAGTGGGACTTGCTGCGCCTTCAAGAGTGTGACACAAGAATGGCATGTTTAGATACTCTTGAAACCCTCCTACACGAAAGTCATAGCTGCGCAACAAATGAACGATGTAAACTGGCGCAGCAATCAATCGACACCATTTTTTCTAAAATCGGTTATTGGAGAAGTCATAACTACTGGTCTTCACTGAACTGGGATCTGCACAATCTCCAAGAAGCTCCCTTCGAAGTATGTCTTTATTCGGTCATGGCGTGGGAGCTGTACTATCCATTTGTGAAAACCTACTCGATTCTCAATGAACGTGACATTCCACTCAATCCTGAATTTTCTCTTTATGGGTACCGGATTGGAGCGCTACCCCAAGAAGTGATGGCCCCCTTAGCTGCCTCTTTTGAAAATGTGAAAAGAGAGCAATTTTTTACGAATTCCACAAGCCCTGGTTACGTACATTCTCAAATTGGTGAACGCATTGCTTCTATTTTAAGTGAATTCAATCGCTATTTCGTATTTGATGCACAGTTATTAGAGATGTTGAAACCTGTGTTAGAAGCGCTAAAAGACCCGATCGCAGAGTGTTTTGGAACCCCTTGGCGAGTCACCTCAGTACGAGGATGGGAAACACCCCCCGGTCCTGGGATCTATAATCCCACCTGTCAATGGCATCGCGATGGTTATCCAGATAGTTCTCTCAAAATTCTGCTCTATGTGTCGGATGTGAATGCACAAACAGGATCGACTGCATTAGAATTGCCAAATGGGAATCTTATGGTAGAAGGAACTTCTGGCACTTGGTTAATATTTAAGAATTCTCAGATTCTCCATAGAGCAGTTAGCCCCATCGCTAACACACGATTAATGATAGAAATCAATTGCTCTCCCGCACTTGAATATGATTTGACACCTCGATTTACTGGTAATAATGCTCGCCATCCATTTCTGCCATGGCGGTAGAAATTGGAATAGTTCTATTACTATTGATAGTAGACTTAGAATCAATATGTTGCTGTTGCCAGATGAAAGCTCTAGGCTTTTCTGTGTCTAAATATGGAGTTTTCAAACGAATTTGGAAGAAAATCCAATCAACAATTGAGCATTTGCAG
>CAZXQV010000037.1:0-9660 GCA_964643195.1 uncultured bacterium
TAAGATTCTGATCGATGCAGGCCTATCTGGTCGTGCTACTGGAGCACGCCTCGCCGAAATTGGTGTAGAGCTCTCTCAAATTGAAGCCATTCTCATCACACATGATCACTCTGATCACATCCAAGGCCTCAAAACACTTGCTGGCAAATTTGGTATCCCCGTCCTTGCCAATGCTGAAACCGCTAAGGGAATTTATGCACTCTTAGGTATCTGTCCCAAGTTTCATATCTTCACGACAGGTGAGCCCTTTCAATTTAAAGATCTGAAAATTCATCCATTTAGTATTCAGCATGATACGCCTGATCCTGTCGCCTTTACCATCGAAGCTGGAGGATTCAAGGTTGGGTTGTGTACAGATCTTGGATTTGCGACGACGCTTGTCAAGAAGCGACTTGAAGGCTGTGATTATCTCTACATCGAGGCTAATCATGAGCCGCACATGGTGCATGCTTGCAGCCGTCCCATGGTTTATAAACAGCGTGTGCTTTCCCGCAGTGGTCACCTTTCTAATGAGGCCTGTGCGGATCTTCTGGCGGAATTGGTACATGATGAGCTGAAGCACATCCATCTCGCCCACCTTTCGCAAGAGTGCAACAATCCCCAAACTGCGATTGACACTGTGAAAAAGAGGCTGCAAGGGTTGGGCCACGATATCAAAATTTCGATCGCTCCTCAAGAGAAGGTAGGAGATGCCATCCATTTTTAGCATCAATCATGGCCATGGAGCTAAGCTCTGTTCCAAAGAGGACTTTCACAAGCTCTTTGGTGTACGCTACCTTGATTCGCTAGAGTTTGCTGATTGGAGAGTTGAGAGCTATTTGCGCAAAAAATGTGCTGCGGCACGTAAACAGGGTCGTATTGAAGAGCTCACTATTTGGCTTGGGAATTTGCACAAACGCGAGATTGCAGAAGGTGCAGATGTTGATGTTTTGATCCAATGGATCGATGATCAAATGGGGTATGGTCTATTTACAAATCGATCACTCCCCGCCTGGCATTACGTTGGGGAATACACCGGGCTTCTGCGTAAGCGAGGACTTTTAAAACGTGATGTCAATGACTACTGCTTCCAATATCCACGTGAATGGATGGCGACAAAGGCTTTCACGATCGACAGCGAGGATCAAGGGAACTACACCCGCTTCATCAATCACAGCGATACACCAAACCTCGAATCACGCTCATTCTTTCATGATGGAGTCTTTCACATCGCTTTCCGTACGCTCAAAGTGATTGAAGCCGGCAGTGAACTGACCTATGACTACGGCGATGCCTACTGGAGCGATAGAAAAAAAGCTGCCTCATATAGCTGAATCAGTTTGCATTGATAATTTTGCTTGCGTTAAAGCTCTCGGACTTGATCGATCGTTCCATCGCGAGGCTTTCACGCAAGCAAAATTATCAATGCAAATTGAATTGGCTATAGCGACCCATCAACTCAGTCTTTGCTATGCTGAACTCTTCAACTTCATACAATGCACTCTATTAATATTGAACAGCTTGCAATCGCTCAAGCTCAGTCACTCTGGCGTAGTCTAGAGCGCAATTTAAACTTTGATCGACTATAGAGAATTTAGCAGGCTTCGTCAAAAGAATTTTCTACTACGAATAGCCAAACTATTGCTATCAGCTCTAATTTCGTGCAAAGTCCCATGATTCATGAAAAGATCTGACTCCTCCTCGTAGGATTCAAGTTCACGTACAATCTTGGCCTCAACCAGATCAATAAGAACAATCCCTCCTTGCTTTTTCAAAGCAAGAATATTGTGGCTGATATTGGGTAGCCGGCTACAGTCTCCTTTCGCCATCTCAAGCTTAATCAAAAGGGAAAAAAGCAATTTTCCACTCTTGACATCCCAAAAAGTAAGAATATTGTCAGCTGTGTATAAGATCAGCCGATTTTCCCAAATTGCTACACTCACAATCTCTACTTGAGTCCGAAAAACATTGATAATCGTGCCATTCTTGAATGAGCATACACGTATCCTATTGTCTGCAGTAAAACAGAGAAAATAATCTTGATTAGATTGCGTCACCCAATCATCGCCTAAAGTGGCATGATACATAAAAACCATTTGGCTCTTTAATGAATAAACCCCACAAAATTTGTTATTCTCTTCAAAGAGCACATTCTCATCATCTGTCACACCTAAGTCAGTGAATCTTCGCGCCTCCTTTTCATAAAGCTTGGCTCGATTCGCTAAATCGTAAATATACAATACCTGGCAATCTTGTTTTTGCAATATAAAGGCCAAAGTATTTTTGTAGCATTCTGCTTCCACAAAATCCCCCTCATCTTTAGGAATTGAGAGGATGATTTCTCCAGAAAGTTTTTTGATTTGCCAAGATGCTTCATCTTCTTCGATCATAATCTGTTCAGTAAAAAAAAGAATAGCTTCAGCATCAAATTCTTTGATCACTTCAGCATTCGCTGGGTTGATGAGGGCTACTTTATCATCACCATCAGCAAGCAAACCACTGGGATGCCAACGCAGTCTTTTGACATGAAACGGAAGTTCTACCACTTTTTCATCTCCCAGATCGATTGGCATCACTGTACAGCCCTTAGGGCTTAAGTAGGCGATATGATCACTAAAAATGCGGAATTGATTCAATTTCGGCATTTCTATATAGAGGGTTGGATCACCGCTCCTTAAGATCCCTCTCAAAAGTCTAAAATAGGAAGGCCATAAAGTCGCATCCTGACTCACTCGATGCCAAAGCCGACATACTTGCGCGGCATTTGCAAGCTCTCGTAATGATAAAAAACGAAAAATCCTTAAACAAAGCTCATCTGGTAAGCTGCTCCAATCTACTGTTTGAGCCTCTTCTCTCCTTGTAACACCCATTGTCATAGTGCTCCTCCTTGTTCACCAAAACAAAGCCAACTATAACAAAGGACTAGAATTAAAATAAAGATTTTATAAATGAGCAAGCAGCATTTATCCACTCATTATTGAGTGTTAGATACCTTAGGAAAAAAGAAAGCTTCACTTTCATTCACGACTTCGCGAGAAAGTCCGAAGATTCCCACCAAATTGGCAAGTGTCATCAAGGCCAATGCAATGTCAGCGAGCGTCCAAACAAAGCTCACTTGAAAAAGAGCACTCAATGGAATCAGTCCAACAAAAAGGATGCGAAATATCTTGATCGACTTACAACCAACGAGAAAGCCCACAGCTCTTTCGAAGCAGCAAGCCCATGCTAAAATCGTCGTATAACCAAACAGGAGAAGTGCGATATTGACGATCACTGTTCCCCAAACTATTCCGATCCCCTGCTGAAATGCATGGACTACCATCTGTGTACTTTGCAAGCCAACTCTGTCAGATCCTGTTACAATCAATACAAGCGCTGTGATTGTACAGACCATCATAACAAGAAGCGGCGCTACGAGAGCGACGGCCCCATCGATCACATGATGGCGGCTGCGCGCCCCTGCCTGGAGAATCGGGACATATCCTGTCCCTACATCTGTAGCAAAAAGAGCGCGGCCAATTCCTGTAGAAACGACTTGCATCAAACCAAATCCCAACGCACCCCCAGCCATAGAATGGAGGGAAAAAGCACTTTTGAACATCAAAAGAAATGCAGGAAGAAGTGCACTCGCGTGTGTGGCAAGGATGAAAAGAGCACTACCCAAATAGAGAATGGCCATCAAAGGCACTATCCCCGATGCCACCTGGGCAAACTTCTTCGCGCCACCAACCAAGACTAAACCCACCGCTATAGCTGCCACTAATCCTGTCAACCAAGGAGCCACTCCAACCATGGTCAAAGATAGAGCCATGCTATTGATTTGGCAAAAGATACCAACAGAAATAGCTCCTAAAATCACAAAGAAGGCAAAAAGAATAGAGAGCCATTTCAACCCCAACCCTTTCTGGATGTAGTACATCGGCCCTCCGACAAACTCACCATTTTCATTTTCTGTCCGGTATTTGACCCCAAGCAGACAGCTCGCATACTGAATGATGGACCCAAAAAAAGCCATGATCCACATCCAAACAAGGGCACCAGGACCACCCATCATCAGGGCGATCGCCATACCCGAAATATTGCCTGTGCCGAAATTTCCGGCTAAAACGCTTGAAACAGCTTGATAGTGAGAGATATCTCCATCAGCACCTCGATTTTTGCGGAAAAGATGCGCAAAACCCAATTTGAGCTTAGCGACTTGGAGAAACTTTAGTCTAAAAGTTAAATAGACACCTAAAGCTACAAGGGCAGGCAGGAGTAGATATCCATTTAAAAAATGGTTGATAAAAGTAAGCATAAGGATCTATTATAACAGCTTTCGAAAATAGACTCAACGTTACCTCCTTCTGACCGATTATTAAAAAATATTTTATTACATGTCGTAACGATTCCCATCTCCTTTGCGTGGCACATTCTTGATGAGCTGGTCTACAAGCAAATCCCAATTACGACTGCGGACTGCAGGGAGCAAAAGATGGATCCCCACTTCCAATCTCGAAGAAAAATCTTGCATGTGAGGCATCACATTATTGATCTCAAATTCTGTCGACAGTGTCTGTTTGAGCCCTGACAGAAAATTTGACCAAACCCATCCCTTACCTCGAATATTGCGAATCGCCACTTTCAACTCTTCATTTGAAAAAATAGTGAGGAGAAAATTGAGGGGATGCACATGATCAATACGGTCTCCAGCAGCCTCAAGGCTATAGCGCTCTTTTGCAATCGTGATGAGAGATTTGTCAGCCAGCGTTCTTACAATAAAATGAATATCCTTGAACTCTTCAGCAGTCACACCTCCTGGATAATCGCGCGGGTAGCCAAGATAAGTCCCACTCATTCTTTCCGCTTTGGTATTGTGAAAAAAGACTCTCTCGGGATAAGAGAGATAGACCAGGAGATCTGTCATTTTTTCCGTTTTTTCGAGTTCCCACAGGAACTGATTCAGAAATTCTTCTTCAAGATCTACTTCGAAAATAGCAGTTTCACCATTCTGCTCTTGAACGACAAGATGAGCAGCAAAAAGAGTCATTGGTAGTAAACAGAAGAGAACCGCACATTTTTTGATCATCATTCCCCCCGACTTGGAAATTGTTCAAACAGATATCCGATCAGACCATCCCAATTAGATTCCACAACATGATTCATAATTGTTCCATAATCAAGATTTAATTGACGTGAAAAGTCCTCTACATACTCTGGACGGAGATTATCTCGCTCTCCTTCTTCTTTCAACGTACGCTTCACTCGATTGAAAAAATGGCGCCAAAGCCACTGCTTCTTGCGCATCATGTGAACACAATTGGTCAATTCTGCATCTAGAAAAACAGTTCTGATGAAGTGAAAAGGATGTGCCTCATCAACATGGGCCATCGCCTCTTGCAAATGGACACGGTCTGCCAAAATTGCTGAGAACGAGTGATAAGCAAGTGCGGTCAACGCATATCTCAAATCATCCAACTGCTCTTGATTGATGCCGAGTTCATAACAACGGCGCTCTGTAGAAATCCTTTCTATACTGCAAAATGGCAAGCCATCCATACCCTGCAACTTGGCACCAAATATTATCATACCGATAAGAACAAAACGAATAGCTCGCATGAAGACAACCTCTCTTTCTGGAATTTACACTAAAATTATTTAAGGAAACAATAAGAGCAAGTTTTAATTTTTCGCAAGCTTGTTTCTTCAAAAATGTTCTGGTACGATGAACAATTTATGCGTTATTTTACCTGCGCGTTTCTGATGCTGAACACTTTACTCTTTGCCAAGAGTCTTTTTCCCAACATTATCGATGTTGGTCCTGAGGTATTTTACATGCGAAGAATGCGTGATGGTGGCACAAAACAGATTGGTCAAATGGATGGTATTAGCTTTGATTACAATCGTTTGCGTCGTTACCGCTGGTATTTCGGTGGAAGCTTCGATTATGCGCAAGGTAGATTGAAAGGGCATAATGGAGCACAAACTGACTTAACTTCCACGTTGACCAATAAAATTTGGGAGGGGCGTTTTGGTTATAATTTTCAAAGACGTGGAGCAAAGGGTTATTTCATCGCTCCTTATGGTGGGTATGTCTATTTTGATGAAGTTAATGCTTTTCATGAAACGACGACGGTGAAATTCAAAAACACTTTCAATTTTGCAACAGCTGGCTTTTTGTCTGGAGTGAATTTATCTTCTGTGTTTACTATGTGGATCAACGTCAAAATGAGGTTTATGTTAAATGGCACCTCCAAAATCACTAATGATCCCGCCGTGGGAGATAGCACTCTTTTGATGACTAATGAAGTACTAGCTCTCTTAGAAGTTCCTCTAATTTTTTCGCCCTCTTGTGTGCGTATGGGGTTAGAATTTGTGGTAGCCCCCTTCTATGAATATAGGCATTTTGGTGGTCGAGAGGGATTTCCCTTTGACTACATTGATACGAAATACAATCTTTATGGGGCGAGCTTTGCGCTGCGCAAGCGTTACTGATGAAAGATAACACTGAACTATGGAAAGCCTGAATGGAAGATTTCTATCACCGACTCAGTTACAGTTTTGGCAATGAAGACTGGGTAACAGAAAAAAGAGCACTGAATATTCAGAAGGGCGATAATATTGTCTGTGTCACAGCAAGTGGAGACCGTCCCCTCAATCTTCTAACAGAAGATTGTGGATCGATTGTTGCTGTCGATGCGAATCCGATGCAAAATGCTTTACTTGACTTGAAAAAAGCAGCGATTGGGGAGCTCGACTATGAGGATTACCTAACATTTTTAGGACTAAAGATTGGTAAAAAGCGTCTTGATACCTATCAAATATTGCGCGAAAAAATTTCGCAAACTTCTGACAAGCTTTGGGAGCGCCACAAAGGTGCGATCAAAAAGGGTGTGCTTTTTCAAGGCTCAATGGAGAAGAGGATGAGGCTTGCAACTTATATCGTGCAGCTGACGCGTGGAGATAAAGTGAAGCGGCTTTTTGCATTTGATAATCTGCATGACCAAAAGCAGTATGTTCAGAAAACTTTTGACACCCCTTTATGGCGACGTTTCATTGATTTTTCGTTGCAACCCCGGCTCACGCGTCTTTTCTTCCAGGATCCCGGCCTGTATGAGTATGTAGATTCGAGGATTCATATTGGACATTACATCCATGATCGTTTGCACGCCGCGCTTGCGCGCTTTCCTGCTAAGGAGTCCCCACTCCTTTCGATGATGCTACGTGGACGTGTCGATATGAACCATCTGCCGCCTTATTTAGAGCCAGAAGGACTCTCCAAAATTAAACCTCGGTTAGACCGCCTTCGATTTGAGACAAAGGATCTAATCACTTTTTTGGAGAATGCTGCTGAGAATAGTTTTGACTGTTTTTCTCTTTCCGATGTGGCCTCTTACATCCCGTTTGAAGCATTTGAACGGATGCTTGGAGCTGTTTACCGCTGTGCCAAACCTGGTGCACGTTTTTCTATCAGGCAATTTTTAACGAAGTATGAAATTCCCGAGAAGATGTCCTCTCTTTTCCAAAGGGACCATGCTTTGGAAGAGAAACTATCTCAAGAGGACCGCTGCTTTGTTTATAGATTTATAACAGGTACTGTTAGAAAAGTTTAGCGATTTTTTCTGACAATCCCCAAAAGAGTTTGCGAAAAATGGGAAGATGGCGTGTGTAGATGGCGGCGTATTCATTGACTTCTTCCATCCCGCGGAATTTTTTCGCAGCATCTCCTCCAGAGCCATCATTGAGGAGAACGCCTCTTTTTTCAGCTTCGTCGATGATTAAGCGGATCAAGATCCTATAAATTTCGAGTTTTTCCTCAATTTGTGTGTCATAGCCAAAGAAAGGAACGATCATGGTCCCATTGCGGATTGAAAAGGCAAAAACACCTATAACTTTTTTCTCTTTTTTCAAAACGCGGAGCTCTAAAAAACCACTTTCGACAGCGATCTTCAGGTAATCAGCTGTGTAGTGGGGACAAAATGCGGTGTGTTTATCTAAGTAGACATACTTGTAGAGAGTGATGAGCCGTTCAAAATCTTGTGTCTCTTCTAAGCGATAACCGCCTTTTTCTAAGAGGCGTAGGTCACGTCTTTGGTGGTAAGCAACACGACTTTCCTTTTTGACTTTAGGATTATAGATGAAAATTTTTCGGGCAAAAAAGGTGTGGTAACCAAAGCGTTTTAATTGCTGTATTAGAGGGGCTGTATCTGCATCATTGAGGCCTCTGAACATCAGGAGGTGATCAGGGAAACGTTTTTCTAGAAATGTGGTAAGAAGAATGACTTGCTCATCTGTAAGCTCTGGGTAGAGAGAATTTGAAAGGAGCCAGTTATTGACGACAACAGAGCGGTTAACTTTGAAGCCTTTGAGAAGAAGACCTATTCCAGATACTACGGGACGTAAAACTTTGGGCCATTTTTCATACATCTGATTCACTGCATAGTAATTAGAGGTAAGGTAGGAGTTCTGGTATTCTTTTGCATTCACGGTGAGAGGTAAGATGAAGTGATCTAATCGGAGGAAGTAGTAGGTTGTTTTTGTATTGGTGATGTAGCGTTCGACACTCTCCTTCAACATAGATAGTGGGAGCATTTGTGCTTGACTACTTTCTGGCGATTGAGGCCACTGTATTTGGTCAATGGATTCGCGATCAAAAAGTTCAACGCGTTGCAACTGCTGCACCTGCTTTATAAAAAACATGGACGAGAGCAGCTGAGGAGAGGATTGCCAAGATAGATCCTGAGGCCATGACGAAATAGCTATTGACAAGGCCGATGAGAGCGAATTTCTTTAAATGAGAGGCGTTATGGGGCAAGAATCCTTTAATCGCGCAGAATGCAAAAACTCCACTTAAGAGGATGATAATGCCAGCGGCTATTCCTGTAAGGGATAGTATGTATTGGCAACAGGATGGGGTGTGCGAAGGGGTATCAATTCGTGCCATAAACTCCTCTATTTGACCAACATTATAGCATCAAATTGATTCCATTAAACAGAAATGATTGCTTTCAGGGTCGATCATATTCTCAAAAATATTAATTTAAATTTTAATTTAATATAATTATCTGGTCAGTGCAGTCAAGGTTTTGCGCTTTCCAGTGAAGGGGGCACGTCCATGCATAGCAAGTACGTTATCAAGAACGAGCATATCGCACTTTTGCCAGGGGTAGGAGATTGTGCATGCGTCTAGTACTTCCATGATGTGGTAGAGATCTTTGCGAGGGATGGGGGTGTGATCGCCGTAGTAGATTTCGTGCATGACGGTGTGGGGGCGGGCATATAGTAGTTTGGTTCCTAGATAGTTCCAAAATCCAATGAGTTTTGGGTTATAGTCATAGAGGTGGGCTTGATTGAACCAGATTTGGTCACCGGTGACTTCATGGTTGATGATAGCTGGGCGTTGTTGGGCGATTTGGATCCAATCTTTGCGCCATTGGAATTCGAATTCATTAGAGCGGCAGTGTTCTTCGACTTCGGCTTTATTTTCGGTTTCGAAGACTTCGGTCCATTTTTTATGGGCTCTGGCGAGTTTATTAACGATATCGAGTAGGATATCTTGTTTGTAGTAGTTGGAGATATATCTTAATTCTTTTTCTTCAAATCGCTTACGAACATCTGGGTTAATTTTTTGGCAAACTTCTCTTGCATTATCGAGGATGGTATCACCACCGGACTCAGCGGGAATATCTGAGTAGAAGTAGA
>CAZXQV010000038.1:0-9473 GCA_964643195.1 uncultured bacterium
GACACAAGCGGAATCAGAGATTAACCAGTTTTTGTCGGAAATGTCGCTCAAAAATGAGGCAAAAAAGGTTCCAAGAATAATGGCAAGATAAGTGGTTCCTGTCAAAATACCATTATAATGAGACATCCTCTCTCTAGGCACAATTTCAATAATAATCCCATATTTTGCAGGGGAAAAGAGGGCGCTTAGAAATGCTAAAAGAAAAAGAACAACATATACGCCAATGACAGATTGAAAATAGAAAGCCGCAACACCTAGCACGGTTGTCACAATCTCTATAAAACGGGTAAAGTAGATGATGGACCTCTTGCTGTACCGGTCTGCCAACGAGCCTGCAAATGAGGCAAAAAGGATGAAGGGAAGCATGAAGGTAGCGCCGGCAATGGCAA
Source organism: uncultured bacterium (assembly GCA_964643195.1). GTDB lineage: Bacteria > Chlamydiota > Chlamydiia > Chlamydiales > JAAKFR01 > JACKPM01. Next base: position 390 of record CAZXQV010000038.1, read on the forward strand.
GTATCAGATTGCTGTGCTCTGAGCCGAGTAAATAGATCAGGTAGAAGGCAGCGAGCAGCTTATACAGATTGTCATTGAAAGCTGTAAAAAATTGAGTCAAATTGAGAGCAGAAAAAGAAGAGATGAGTTTGGCTCGGGACATAAAGAAATTAAAACAGGGTAATGTCTTTTTTAGCAATCGTCTCGAGGTGCTGCTCGAACTGCTGATTGAGAAGATTTACAAAGAAGATCCCTTTTATACCCCCCAGATCATTATCCCGAGCAAAGAGATGGGTCGCTGGATTAGAAGAGAGATTGCTGATCGGCTCTCTATTGCATGCAACATCAAAACTCTTTTCCTCCATGAAGCGCTTAAAAATCCTCTGCCCTCTCGCTTAGAATTAACGACAAGAATTTATCCTGAAATTGCTGATCTAGAGTATGTTAAAGGCAGTGATAAAAGAAGAATGGTGCTAGCTCAAACTTTGGCTGGGTTTTTCCAACGCTACGCTCTTTATGGCGTTACTTTTGAAGAGGACTGGCAAAAGAGAGTTTGGGAGAAGCTGAATTTACAAATCGATCTCACTCCCAAATCAGCGTATCAAGTCTTTGCTTTCAGTCACATACCTGAAAAGATTTTTTATAGTTTTGCTGATTCACAATTCTACCATCTCTCTCCTTGTCAAGAATTTTGGAGCGATCTGACTCGGTATGATCATCAGCTTCTCGGTAGCTGCGGTACTGTAGGGCGTAAGTTTGCTGCTATGGTGGAAGAGAGTGGTATAGCGACTGAGCCATACTATCTTCCAGGGGTAGGTAATTCTGCTTTACACGCATTTCAAAACAGAATGCTTCTTCTTGAGGGGGATAAAATTGTAGCTGATGATTCGATCTCTGTCCATCTTGTATCGACGAGAAGACGAGAGGTCGAAGTGTTGCATCATCTACTGATACAAGAAGAGATCGAGCCAAAAGATGTTTTGGTAATGGCTCCCGATATCGCTCTGTATCGCCCTTATATCCAAGCTATTTTTGAAAATTACCAAATCACTGATATGCCAGCTGCTTTGAACGCCCAGGTGAAGGGTTTAGAGCTATTCTTAAACCTAGAGAAGCGGCGTTACAGTGTACTTGCATTCTTGGAGCTTTTTCGTCATCCACTTTTCTATAGAAGGTGGAATGAAGGTGATCTAGAGCAGATCAAACTTTGGATAGAAGAAACCGGAATCCGTTGGGGAATTGATGGGCAGTTCCGGAAAGAAGTGCTTTTGGTCGATGCATTTGAAACGGGAACTACCTGGGAAAGTGGCTTCGATCAGCTTTTGGAAGATTTGGCTCTAGGCGATCGAGTTTCATTCACAGATGCTGAGCTTTTGGGTGAGTTGATTGAAACAGTGAGGTCTCTTTACGAGCAAAGAGCTCAAGGTAAAAAGTCTATGGCAGAGTGGGTAGATTTCTTACGAAAACTTTGCAAAGATTTTTTTGTAGAAAGTGAAGAGCAGCTTTGGTTTTTCCAAAAATTGGAGCCGCTGAGACGAGGTGATTCTATGCCTTTCGATGCTTTTCAGCTTTTGATGGAAGAAGAATTGCAAGGAGAGGGATTGACGATCAACCCTAACCAGCTACAGGTTTACAGATTTTCTTCGATGCTCCCCATGCGGAGCATTCCAGCTAAGCTTATTTGGTTGCTCGGAATGGACCTCGATTCTTTTCCTCGAATGGACAAAAAACTCTCTTTCGATCTTTCACGCAGGAGCCATACCTACAGCCCATCGCGTATAGATTTTGATCGCTATCTATTCTTGGAGTCAGTGCTCTCTGCCCGGGAAAAATTGGTGATCAGTATGATTGGTAGAGATCCGTTGGATAATCAAGAGAGGCCTCCAAGCACTGTTGTGAGCGATTTCTTGACTCATTTTGAATTAGAACCGATAAAGCATGCTGCAAATAGTTATGATGAACCCTTGACGAAAATTGATTATGAGATGGCGCTGGCTTCACAAAAGCAGGAAAAGCTTGTAGCGCCATTTGCTCTTCAGATCGCTGAGAGTCCACTAAAAGAGGCTGTAATCGATATCGCAGATCTGCTTCGTCTTGCGCGCTCCCCACTCAAACATTATTTTAGGCATCGATTGGGGATGCGATTCAGACAAGAAATTATTTTGAAAGAAGAAGAAGAATTTGTTCTCTCTCCTCTTACTTTTGCGCGCTTACAGAGCGATGCGTTGCGGTTTTCCCTTACAAAAGCGATGCAAAAGACAAAAATGCGCGGAGAATATCCTCTTGGGCTTTTCCAAAAAATAGCTGACGATAAATGTGCGCGGTTAGAAGAGGTGGAAACGAAGACAATCGAATGGTTGGAGCATATCAAAAAACCTGAGCAAGTCGCTGATCGACTTTGGCACTATCCCCCGATCAAATGTGGTCCTGTGACTATTGTAGGAAGGGTTGACGGTGTCCATGATCACTCTCTCCTCATTCCCAAAAAATGTGATCTGCGCAATGTGATCGCCAACTGGCCCTTACTTTTGATTTTTCAAGAAGTGCGCTTTCTGAATGAGAATAAAAGTATAAAAATGGCTCTAGAGCCATTCCTGAGCTACTTTTTTAAAGCGCAAGAATATGCTTCTCCTCTTTTTCCGACATGGGTAAAGCCGATTTTAGAAAACGATGGAGAATTATTAGAAATGGAAATGGCTGCACCAACGTTTGATGAATCACTGCTCTGGAGTACATCTGGAAGGATTTTTCAAAATGCCAATCAGTTGATTGAAACATGGAAGCCAGTTGCTGAAACACTTTATGGTGAGGTTTTGGATGACTGGTTTTAATGTACTCGATCCTGATCTGGATCTCTTTCAAAACCATTTTCTAGAGGCGTCTGCCGGAACTGGAAAAACATTTGCCATCGAAAACATTGTTGTGAGGCTACTCAAAGCAGGTATTGACCTCGAGCGCATTTTGGTTGTCACGTTTACGAGAGCTGCAACGGCAGATTTAAAAAATCGCATACGCAAAAATATTGCGAAAGAGAGATTGCAAGAAGCTCTCTTCAAATTTGATGAAGCAAAAATTTTTACAATTCACAGTTTTTGTTTCCATTCCCTTCGAGAATACGCTCTGGAAGCGGATTTAAGTCTGGAGCAAGACGAGGAACGATCGGATGAAAATGCACGCAATATCATAAAAGACTATCTACGTACTTTACAAGATGTAAGTTCCTATCAACTTGAGAAGTTACTCCGGAAGGGTTTAGATGGTTTGATCGATGCGATTCTGCGCTATGCCTCTGATCGTATTCCAATCGATCGGGGACGCAGCTATGAGGAGATTTCTGCATCATTAAGAGCGCTCCCCTTTGATGCAGATAAGCTTTTTGAGCAAGCTCGCTTTTTTGGAAAGATGAGCAACAAAGAGAAAATGTTGAAGCCCGAAATTAAAAAGGAGCTACAAACTTTCGTAGAATTTATGCAGGGGAAAGATGTCAATATCATCGACTCTCCCCTGCTTCTGATGAGACAAGAAAACAAGCTGAAAAGCGCTCCAGAGGGCTATTGGGAATTTCTCTCCAAAGCGGTTCCTCTAGTTGATGAAATGTCGGATGAATTAAAAATATTGGCGAGACTTTGTGAGGGAGCGCGGAAAAAATTGGAAGAGAGTGAAGAGCTCTCCTTCGAAGATCTGTTGTGCAAAATGGATCAAAAAGTACAGGACAGAGACTTTGCAAAAAAGATCCGCTCGCAATATAACTGCGTGCTGATCGATGAATTTCAAGATACCAATCCGATTCAGTGGCGGATTTTCAAAACTCTATTTTTGAATCATTCCATACTCTATTTAGTGGGAGACCCCAAGCAGGCCATCTACCGCTTTCGCCATGCCGATATCTACACTTACATGGATGCGAAGAAAGCTTTTGGGAAAACAGAGCTGCTAGATACCAACTACCGCTCTGCACCTGCAGTCGTCAATAAGCTCAATGAACTTTTTGAACATCTCGAGATCAATCTGCCAAAAACAGGTGAGAAGATTGATTATCGACCGGTCAAATGCGATCCCAACAAAAGTGATGAGGGTGCTGTTTTTCATCTCCAGGCTCAGAGTGAAACGGACCTTTTTGTAGCTGTATTGAGACGTGTCAACAAACCTTTTTCTTCTAATGCTGTCCTTGTGAAAGATCGTTACCAAGCAGAACGTTTCATCTCTTTTGCGAAAAATCTGAGGTTTCCAGCGGTAAGCAGGCGCGCTCGTTCCCTTTTGGATTCACCGGCATTCCCTGGCCTCAAAGAACTCATTTTTGCGGTACTTCATCCCCACAATAGAGAAGCTGTTTTGCGCGTTTTGGGAGGACAGCTCTATGGTTGGCCTCTTGATCGGTTAGAAGAAGAGAATCCCTTTTTTGAGTACAAGACCATTCTAGAAGAGCAGGGCCTTTTTGCATTTTTTAGAAAATGGACTGCAGATCAAGGGCCACCTCTCATCGCACGTGATGAAACCTTTTATCAAGACTTGCTACAGCTTGTTGAATATTTGGCAGAAAAAGATATCGCTTTAGGAGAGCTACTCCCTTTTCTCGATCAACTTAAAGAGGAATTGCCAGCGCGTCAAAATGGAGAAGCCGATGCTATTCAAGTTCTTACAACTCATGTGAGTAAAGGATTAGAATTTGAAAACGTCTTCCCTATTGGATTGATACTCCCTTCAGTTCGAAAAAGAGAGCTGGTAGTTGTAGATGGTTGTTACCAATGTTCAGAGAAAGCACTTGAAATGCATCATGCCGAACTGGATGCCGAAGAAATGCGCCAACTCTATGTTGCCTTTACACGTGCTAAAAAGCAGCTTTACATACTTTCGCTAAGGGAAGGCAGAGGCCCTATCAACCGCTTTTTAGAAAAAGCACACTTCCCTCCTGAGGAGGTAACGGGCGAAGAAGCGCCCAATGCTCCTGAAGAAGTACGAAAAGAGATTGTCGAGCCGCAAGAGATTTCTAGGGAGTTCAAACCGATCGTAATCGATTCATTTTCTTCGCTTTTCGGGGCCAAATCTAGTAAAATGGAGTTGTTGCCATCAATCCAAGGATTGCCATCTGGGGCTGAATTTGGGAGATGGTTGCATCATTTGCTTGAGCAGTTGCCCTTCCATGAATATGAGAAAAAACTATCTTTATTGATTCAAAGCTCTCCTCTGAAGCCCTATCATGATGCAGTCTATACGATGATAGAAAGGGCGTTGACAACAGCTCTGCCCAATCTTTGTGCTCTGGTAGAGATTGCGCCCAATCGGATGATCAAAGAGATGGAGTTTCTCTACAAGACTGAGAAAGGCTATATGAAGGGCTTTATCGACCTTTTTTTTGAACATGAAGAGAGATTCTACTTCTTGGATTGGAAGTCCAATTTGGTCGATCATTTGGAACTTGTGATGAAACGCAATCATTATGATGAGCAGGCGAAGATTTATCAGGAAGCGAGCATGCGCTACCTCAAGCTTTTCCCTAATAAGAGCTTTGGCGGTTCATTTTATCTCTTCTTACGAGACAACAAAGTAGTCGTGCTATGATTGATTTGCTTTTTGCTAAAAAGTTTGGGGGTGGAGAATTTTTGGCAGCCCTACTTGCTGCTGCAAGAGAGGGACATCTTTGTTTGCAGATCGATGACGCTGTCTATCCCTCCTTCGGACCTTTAGATGAACAGATCAAAAGCCAAGCCAGGCCGATGGATCCGATTGTTGTCGCGAAAGGCAATCGGTACTATTTGCGTCGCAATTTTGAGATAGAAGAGCGCTTTCGCCGTCACTTTGCTCGTTTAATAGCAAGAAGAGTAGAGGCTCTTCCCTTTGATGATGCTGAACTTGATCCCGAGCAACTTGCTTGCGTGCGCAGCTCCCTCTCTCATCCCCTCTCTCTAATCTCTGGAGGGCCTGGGACTGGGAAAAGTTTTACTGCAGGTAAATTGATCGGAGCTTTCCCAGGGAAAGTTGCTGTAGCAGCGCCAACAGGGAAGGCGACTGCTAATCTGCGTCATTTGAAAAATTGTACGGTCAAAACGCTCCACGCTCTATTGAGTTCGGGAAGACCGCTCTCCTATGATCTTATTGTTGTTGATGAAGGGTCTATGATCGACGCAGCCTTGATGACAAGGCTCTTTGAACAAATTCATGATGAAGCGCGGCTTGTCATTTTGGGAGATCGCGACCAGCTCCCTCCGATCGATACAGGCCATTTTTTTGCTGATTTGACTAAACTCGCTCCCTGCAGCTATCTTAGAAAGTGTCATAGAGCTGAGCTTCAAGAAATTGTGACACTTGCAGCAGCTGTTAAAAAGGGAGAGATGATCCGCTACGAACCTTTAGAAAATCTTCCGGAAAAGCCAGCTGATGTGACCCTATTAACTCCCTTGCGCAGAGGGCCCCTGGGCGTTGAGCGTCTCAATGAAAAGTATCATAAACAGAATAGAGGGCCGATTCCGATCATCATTACGGAAAATGCTCTTGGTTTTGTGAATGGAGAAACAGGTTTGCTTTTTGCAGATGGCACAACTTCATTTGGAGTGAAAAGAACGAAGCTCCCACGCTATGAACAGGCTTACGCTCTTTCTGTTCATAAAAGTCAGGGTAGTGAGTATGACCGTGTTTGGCTCCTACTGCCTCCTGGCAGCGAAAAATTTGGCAGAGAGATGCTTTATACAGCGATTACGCGTGCTAAAAAGGAGATCAGAATTTTTGGCTCTCAAGATGTGCTACACGAGTGTTTAAAAAGCCAAACTCTACGGCTTAGTATCGATGTTGATGCTATGAAACTGCCATATGTTGGTAGCAATGATGATCAGCGACCCGATTAGATAGATCACAGCGCCAAAAATGGAAAGAGCCGGGGCAGCATTTACACTCATCCCTATGCCACAGTCGAAGGGAAGGGAGATTAAATAGGCAAAACTCTGCAAGAGATTGACGGCTTCATCTCTTACCGTAGCTGCAGATGCTTCAACAAAGCAACGAATGGAATCGATAAAATTGAAAGTCGTTGCTGCCGCATAAAGAGCTATCCCTGCAAGTCCGATATTTGTTGCATGACGGCCCAAGTTGACGACGAAGAGTTCTTCAAGCTGAGTCACAAAATAAAGCGCCGCTTCTGCGGCTGAAGTCAGTCCAGAAACTATCGCAATAGGGTGGTTAAACTCCTTCGTCGAGTAAATGCCGGTATCACTGTTAGGCTTGAAAAGCCATTTTAGAGTAATAAGAGATTCAAATGACTCGAAAATGCGTGCGAAATAAATCATCCAAATAGCGGTATTGGCCTTTTCTTCAATTTTTTTTGCATAGAGAGGAGATTCCTTCCCTTTGCTCCGAAAGGCTGTGCTAATGATTAGTCCAATACTCGAAATGATATAGAGAACTGAGTTTAGGCACTCGGTGATCACTGGCCATGTATTGAAAAGATGGGTAGCTTTATAGTAACTTTCAAGCGGATTAGATTGAGTTGTTGAACAGTCCATGTTTAATATATAGCTGAATCAGCACAAAATTGCCGGGCTTTAGCGATGGCAAGCTGTTCAATATTACTAATATTAAACAGTTTACTGTTGCTCAATTGCGCCGCTTTCACGCAATTCAAACTGAATCGGCTATGGAGGATGACCTACGCGCGCGGCTCAACTTTGAAACCAGAGAATTGCCAGATATTAGTCCCGATGATAGCTATAGCTGCAAGCGCAGAGACCACTGCACCAACAATGCCGAGAGTTGGAGCTGCCTTCATTCCCATACCAACTCCACACTCAAAAGGATGCATGACTAAGTAAGCAGTGTTTTGAATAAGGCCTACTGTTGCATCGGCCTTCTTTCCAGCTTCAGCGTTCACATAAGAACGGATAGCATCGACAAGCCCAAATACAACAAGAGCAGTATAAAGGACAGTCATTGCATGACCAAGATTTTTCGCATGCTTACCAAGATTGTAAGCAGCCATATTGTGCAAGCTGTTGACAAAGCCTAAAATCCTGCCTGCGATGAGTGAGAGCATCGTAGCCACTGTAAGAGGATGGTGCAGCTCGCCAGTAGCCTCGCCATTTGCTCTTCTTTGCAAGAGCCATTTCAGGGTAAGGAGAGCTTCCATAGATTGGAAAGCACGCACAAAGCTGATCATCGAGCGCCCTGCGTTGGCTTTATCTGGAATCTCTGTGGAGCCAGATGGAGCATCTTTTCCTAAACGCCGAAAGGCAGAAGATACTGCATAGCCAACACTTGCAATCACACACAATATAGCATCCATGCACTCCGCAACTGTAGAAGAGGCATCAAAAATCCGAGAGGCGGGAGTTTTATAATAAGAAGCGTTTAGAGTGTTGGTGACCGCTGCGCTAGTCATAAATATTAGCCCTGAGCTTGAAGTTTTTTAACTGCACGAGCTTTCATGCGGCTCGCTTTATTGCGCTTGAAAACACCCTTTTTAACGCCTCTGTCAAAAGCGCTGTAAAGAGCATCCAATTTTGTCTGAACAGCTTCTTTTTCGCCACTTTTAACGGCAGCCTGAAAATTATTTATTGTAGTGCGCACGTTAGATTTAAAAGATTTATTAATCATACGTCTTTTTTCATTCGTGATGTCGCGCTTCAGTGCTGTTGGACGCTTAGTCTTTTTCTTTTTTTCTTCTGCCATTAGTTACCTCAATATTTCTGAAGACATCATACAGAAAGAGATGAAAAAAGTAAACGATTTTGCTAAGATGCGATGATGAAATACCTCTTCTCGGCTTTATATGCATAAAAATCGGTCCTGGATTGCTCTAGTCATCTTCGTGACTGGGATGACCCTCTGGTTTGGGGGCAAAGCTCTTATGAGCCTCTACCACTACTACAGTCTCACCAATCGTATAGAACTTTCTGTCAATCGTTTTGAAATCCGCGGAAATGGCTCTGATACTTATCGCTTAATTGCTCATTTTACTAATCCCCAAGGTGGTGAGGGAGAAGGTGTCGTCGGGCCGGTTTACCGAAATCCCTGGTCTGCTGAACGAGCGAAGGAAAGATTTGAAAGCAAGCCTTTGGAGGGTTGGTTTAATCCTAAAAAAATGAATCGCATAAGCTTTACAAGAAAATTTCCTTTAAA
>CAZXQV010000039.1:0-3205 GCA_964643195.1 uncultured bacterium
TAGAATTGCATTTTGCAGGAAGAGACATCTGTGAGCAGTACATATGTTTCTGCAGGCTCAACTACTTTTTCAGAAAATGGCCACAATCCCAAACAGAGTCTTTTCTTTTCAGGGTCTTGATAGAGCCGCGCTAGGACACGGCCACAAAGCAAAGGATCATCAGCAATACCGCGATCAAATGTGAAAACAAGACTGCCCGATGCCAGATTAGGGCATCTTTCCTGAGAGCTGAAAATGGGAAGATCACAGGTTGAGAAGATTTTAGTCAGTCTTTGATGACAGTAGCGCTCCTCCAAAAGAGGCCACTTCTTTTCCTCGATCGCTATTTTCGATTTCGTCAGGTGGTTATAAAAGCCGAAGAGTGAGGTGAGAACAATCGTGAAAAGCCCAAAAGAGATCATCATTTCAATGAGAGAAAAAGCACGTTTCATAGAGCCCTCTCGACATAAAATTGATGTTGCCCAAAAACGGTTGCTACTTCCAAAAGGAGTCCCTCTCTCTGCAATGATTCGCGCTCTGTTTTTTCAATCGCTTTGATGGAATACTCAGAAGTTGTAATTCCTTTTTTTAATTCCTCCCATGAATATTTTGCTTCAAAGAGCTCTCTCTTAATTTTGCAGAGCAAAACAGACTTTTTAGAGTAGTTTTCTGAAGCAGCCAATCTCTTTTTCGACAGCTGATAGAGTTGAAGATTGGGCCTCAAAAGAGGAAAGAGGCAAAGCATGATCAAAGCTAGTGATATGACAAGTTCAAGTAAAAGAAAAGATCTCTTGCGGATAGGGCGCATTTTTGCCACTGAGTACCTCCTCTCCTCGTTTGATTTTTCCTGGATAGCCGGGTAGAGAGAGCGTCTGCTTTCTATTTTTCCCCTCCAAAGTAAGCAGACCTCTTGGACAGCCTCCTACTTCACAATCATAAAGCAGTTCGAGATGGCCCACTCTCTCCCCATCAAAGGAAACGCTCCCTATCTCTTTCAAAGTTTTTGGCATACGGATCCACTTCTTGGGAAGATTTTTAGCAGCAACGATTGAGAGTTGTATACCCTGTTTACTTTCATCAAAACAAAGAGTAATCGAACTCTCGCAATCAAGCATGAGTTCAGTCACAAGTTCGATTTTTTGCTGTACAAGTTTGACATCCCTTTCAAAACGCTCGCTTGCAATAAAACGAGGAATAGAAAGAGCAACAGCTCCGAGAGCAAAAGCAAAAAGAGCGGTACAAAGGAGCAATTCAAGGAGTGTAAAACTAGCTTTTTTTCTCATGTTTTTTCTTAAACGCTTTGAGCTTAGACGAAGTAATTTGTAGATCATCATTGATAACCTTCACTTCAAAAGGCTTGTTCCACCCATCCTTACAGATTTCAGAACCCCCTTTCACCATAGGAGAATTTTTCACATTCTCCTCCCAATTTGCGACTATGTCAGGTAGATCGCGTCCACTGCTCGCCATTTCAAGCATTAAAATGTCGTGAATACGCAACATATTCTGCTCACTCTTGAAAGCCCGTCCTTGATCCATGCTCCCGCGCATATTGAAAGCCAGAGTCCCTCCAATAATGCCGATCAGTAAGATCACAATCATGATTTCGATCAAAGTGATAGATCTCTTCTTTTTCTTTTTCATCAATACCCTCCCATAAATCCACTCACATCGGTGAGTGGGAGTAAAATTGCTAACATGATCAGGCCCACTACGGCACCTAACACCACCAAAATCACAGGCTGTGCCAAAGCAGCAATACGTGTCAAAATCTTGTCTACTTCTTCTTCATAAAGATCGGCGATTTTCCCCAGCATGACTGCTGTATTCCCCCCCTCTTCCCCAATCGCAAGCATCCGTGGCACAAGCGCTGGAATCCAAGTGGACCGCGTTAATTCATTGCTCAAAATACTGCCTTCAATAATCTGCTTCTCAGCAAGCTCAATGCAGTCCTCTAAAAGTGGTTGTTTGATTACTCGGCGCGCTATCCGTAATGCTAAGATGATAGAAACCCCGCCTTCTAAAAGAGTGCTCATTGTCCTTGAAAAACGTGCGATTGCTCCATTTATAATCACTGTCTTTACAATAGGTATGCGCAACAGAATGTTTTCCCACCAAGAGCGCCACTTGCGCGTCCGAGAAGCAAAAAATAATCCCACACCAGCTGCTGTAAAGAGAGGGATGTAAATCCAGAACCACCTTCTAATTAGATGGCTTACACCGAAGACCAAACGAGTGAAAGCATTCACTTGTTGGCCTTCAAAAAGCAGCTCCAAAGAGGGCACAACAAAAGTGAGTAAGATTACAATCAAAAGCAGCGAAAAGATAGTCAAAATAAAGGGATAGAGCAGGGCGGTCAACAGCTGCTTTCGCATGCTATTTTGCTTCTGCAAAAGATGAGCTAATTTATGCAATGTTTCTGCAAGCATGCCAACCGACTCACCAGCCTCGACCATCGATATGTAAAGCTGGTTAAAGCTGGAAGGAAATCGTGCTAGCGCAGCTGCAAGAGAACTACCCTCTTTGATTTGCTCTGTAATAGAGTTAATGATGGGGCGGAATTTCTCTTCAGCATACTGCTCTTTAAGGGAGAGAAGGCTTTCATAGAGCGGAATCCCAGCATTAAGAAGGTGAGCGAGTTGGCTAGTAAAAAGTGCTAATTCGTCACTTTTGAACCTGATCTTCGGGGTATAGCGATTGGGCTTTACATTGATGGAAATTACATAAGCGCCTGATTGAAAAAGTTGCCGTTTAGCCATTTCCAACGAATCGGCTTCGATGACGCTTGCTCTTTTTTTACCATTGCGGTCGATGTAGCGGTAGCAATATTTCATCTATTGCCTCCTAGAAACGCGGAGTACTTCGGAGGTAGTGGTGATGCCAGCACGAACGAGATGAGCGCCGTGTTGTTGCAGAGTCAGCATACCCTCGTGTTGAGCAGCTTCTCGGATCTGCATGCTGCTCGCTTCGCGCGCAATGATCGACTGAAGCGCAGTTGTCAAAGTCAAAAGTTCATAGATTCCATGACGGCCTTTGTATCCTGAATTGTAGCAATGCTGGCAGCCAAGACCTTTGTAAAGCACACCACCGTTGAGATTAGAGCGCTTGATGCCAAGCTGTTCGAGTTCCCTATCATCAGGAATGTAGCGTTCTCGACAATGGCGGCATACCTTGCGCACCAATCTTTGTGCTAAGACGCCCACGATTGTTGAAGAGAGAAGATAAG
>CAZXQV010000039.1:3215-9204 GCA_964643195.1 uncultured bacterium
AAACGGCTCGATGCCCATATCGATAAAAGGAGGTATGGCTTATGCTGAATCATTTGTGTGAAGCTTCGAAAAAAAACGATGTCCAGTAAATGTGCTTGAATGGCGATCTCAGCTGTTTCTTGGTCCCGAATCTCTCCGATCATCACGACATCAGGATCTTGCCTTAAAATATGACGCAGTCCTCTTGCAAATGTGAGTCCGATCTTGGGATGTACGGCGATTTGTCCAATGCCGTTGAGTTTGTATTCCACTGGATCTTCAATAGTCATAATATTGAGTTCTTCCGTATGTCTGTCGGAAAGGGCGCTATAAAGAGTTGTAGTTTTCCCACTCCCTGTTGGTCCTGTTACCAAAACAATCCCTTCCGGGAGAGAGATGAGTCTGCGAAATTCATCGAGGGTTGATGGGAGCATGCCGATCTGGTCGAGGGATATCGCATTGGTTTTGTCTAGAATGCGGAGGACGATTCTTTCACCAAAAGCCACAGGAACAGTGCTCACACGCAGATCGATTTCTCGCCCCCCCATGGTTAGTTTGATGCGACCGTCTTGTGGAAGGCGGTGTTCAGCAATATCAAGTCGTGCAAGCACTTTGATTCTCGTAAGAAGTTGATTCTGGTATTCAGGTGCTGGAAAATGGCGCGGCTGTAAGACACCATCTATCCGATAACGCACTTTCAAATCATTTTCAAAGGGTTCAAAATGGATATCAGAGGCCCCTTGTTGCACAGCTTCATTCAAAATGAGATTCAAGAGGCGGATGATTGGAGCCTCACCTTCACTGCTTTCTAGAAGATCGTAGACCTCAGGGCGGCTCTCTTCTTTTTGCCCTTTTGTCTCTTCCGAAAGATCGGCCAGAAATTGAGAGGTCGAGCCCTCTTTTTTCTGATAACAGAGGTTGATCGCTCCTAAAAGCTCTTCGTGAGGAACAAAAACAGCCCGCACTTCTTTCTCGAAAATTAGACGCAACTCATCGATGGCACTCAGATTGAGAGGATCTGAAGTGGCAACCGTGATGACGCCCTCTTGATCTTCAATAGGTAAGACCATATGCTTTTTCACAAAGCTGTAGTGAAGCCTATCTTTGACATCGAGAAGCAGAGGATGGTCCGCAAGAGAGTTGAAGACCTCCATTCCAAGTGATTGCGCAAGAGCTAGAGCTTCAGCTTCAACTGTCAATTCTCTATCTCCCATCATATTCTTCGTTGAGCTTGCGAATAGGTGTAGTTGAGTAGCCTTTTTTGCCAAAGAGCGTTGCCATGCTTCCTTCGAATAGACGTCTGCGTTCTTTGCCCTTAGCTTCCACAAGTTCATGGAAGAATTCAGGGACATCGCCAGGCCGCTTACTCAGCTCTTCCAAACGAACGCGTTCTGCAGCTGCACTTGGATCTCCAATGATTTTTGGAGTAATAAAGAGGAACATTTCGGTGCTTGTGTCGCTCAGATCTGTTGTACTAAAGAGTTTGCCAATGCCTGGAATTTCTCCCAAGAACGGGATGCTATCTTTACAATCTTGGCTATTCTTTTGCCGCAATCCGCCCAAAATCAATGTCTCGCCGTCAGCAATCCGCACATGATTTTTGATATGGCGGCGTGTCACATCGGGACGCTCATCTTTATTGCGTTTGGTTGTATCAAAAGAGATGTCGGTATCGAGTGTAATGAACCCTTCTTCGCCCTCTTCCATGTTGATCGTAGGAGTCACCTCGATGATGATGCCATACTGTGCTCGGTTGTAGACGTGGCCATTTTTGTCATTGGCGCCTGAGTCGATTGAAATCTCCTCAACGATAGCAAAAGAGGCTGGAGTCTGGTTCATCGTGGTGATCGATGGGCTTGCATTGATCTGTACATCATCTTGTGAGAGTAAGAATTGGTAGGCGAGATCGAAAGAAGGCACACCATTTTTTGACTTGCTGCGACTCATGAAAAATTCCAAAATGCCGGGTCCACCACCGGCTTGTCCAAAACTTAAACCTGTTTGTGCCGCTTTTACAGCATCTCCACCAAGACGCAATAGATTGAGACCTGATCTATTCTTATTCGTAATTTTCTTTTCAAAGAGTAGAACTTCCAGCTGAACCATCCGCTTAGGGACATCCAATTTTTTCAAAAGCTCTTTAATTTTTGGCAATGCGTCCATTTCAACAACCATGATGATTGCAGAGGTTTTAGCATCGACGATGAAATTGTTGCGGCCATCAGCTGTCTTGTGAGATTTTTGTGCGGTTGCTGGCCCAACGAATTTGCTCGGGACTGCAAGTTTTTCATCCTTCTTTCCCTCTTCTTTTTTGTCTTCTTTTTTCACCGTCCCATCAAAGGATCCTTGCGAAAGCAGGTCATAGACTTTAGCAAGGACAGTAGCAAGCTCTTCAGCATCGCTATGTTTTGCTGTGTACCAAAACACAGTCTTCTCTTGAGGGTCCTCAATCTGATTTTCGATGCTATTAATCAGCTTGATTGCTTTTTTCACCTCATCTTTGCTCCCAGACAAAAAGAGAGCATGGCTCATATTCTGTAAAGGCATCACGCGTAAAGAAGAGCCTTCGCTGGTGATGGCTCCATCATGAAAAGCGCTGTTGATGATGCGCTCCATCTCCTTCGCATCTAACTTGCTCAATTTAGCGATTTGAAAATCTTGAGAGCCATTTCCACTTTTGACAAAACTGTGAAGTTTGAGGATTTCTTGAATATCGAGCGCTGTTGCTGTAATGAAAAGCCGGCCTCCGATGATTTCTAGGTCGGTGGTGGCTAAATTTGAAAACTTTTGGAGCAAAGTGAGCGTTGCCCTGGGGTCTGCATCTTCAGATGTGAGGATGAAGCAGACTCGAGAGCGCGGCTCGAGAAGCTGTAGCTGCTCAGCTTTATCAGTAATCAAGTCAAGATGAGAGAGATTGTTGCGCAAGAAAAAGAGCTCTCTTAAATAGGGGTTGAGTTGGTTGATGCCAATCCCATATTGAGAGAGAATTAGCTCTAGACATTCGCCCCATGACTCTTTAGGGATAGGCAAATTGGAGTTTAAAGAACAGTGGATCATGCCGACTTCCGGAGGCACCATGTAGAGATAATCAGGAGCTCCATAGTCCATCACCAGTTGGAGAATCGTGGATTCTGGTTGATGCCAGAGAGCATGAGAATCACTCATAGGCGAAGAGGCAGCCTCTTTTCTCCACATTTCTTCGATTTGTCCGATCTCAGCACGCAGTTCCTTCATTTCTTGGAGCTGTTTTTCATTGCAAGAATCGAGCTTTAGAGAGGTGAATAGCTGAGCTAATTCTGCCTTTTTTTGAGCAAGAGCTTCATTTACAAATTGTAGGGACTCTAGCCTCTCTGAATCGAGATCAGAGGAGCTATCAGAGTGGAAAAAACTCTGTTTTTTTTCTGCGATGGTTTGTCCACAAAGTGGAGCTGTGCTGATTGCTGCTATGAGAAGAAAATTGTTCATTCTGTATCACCTTCAAAGTCAAAATTGTTATTGCACTTCACAGCAGAAGGTGGGGGGAGTGTATAGCTGTTTGCCAATGTCGTATTTGAAGTGGTAGCCATTTCGATTGTTTCCATCTCTGTGCGAGAAGTGTTGAAAAGATGGCCTGTTAAAACTTGTTTGCCGTTTTGTTTCGTTAGTTTTGAGAGTACTAGTAAAGGGCCTTGGAGTCTTTGTTCGACATAATCATCCACAAGATCGCTAGAATTGAGCTGGACCCATCCTTTCTCAGTGAGAACAAGCCAGTCGTGCGGTTTCAAGATCATGCGTTCGTTGTGGGACTCTACAATGAATTTGGCCCATGTCTTCGCACCGATAAATTTGAATTCTTCTTCGAGACTTGGGAAGCCTGCGAGATCTTTGGAACGGACTAGAGTGAGGATAGTTTTTCCTTTCCCTTGTGGATCCCAGAGTTCCAGGGTGATTAGCCTCTCCTCTTTCTTTTTAACTACAAGCAGAGGCAGGCCGATTGTCTCTCTCTCTTCAGCTTCGTGCCAGCGCCCCTCTTCCCATACGAGGAAACTCCCTTCTCTGATAAAACAAGAATAAGGCTCTTCTCCAAGAAAGTCGATGCGCTCCTTGGTTGCTTTGGCAGCAAATTCTTCGCCGCCATGTTTCTCTAAAAAGAGGTCTTGTCCAATCCAGCGCGCCTTTTGACGAATCAAAAGGGTTGAGTCGACGCGTGAAGAATCAAGCTCCCAGCCGAGCGCCTTTAGACGCGGAATTTCATGGGCTGTTAGATGAAGCAGATGAAAATTGCTTGGGGAAATGACCATATCGCCCTTCTCATCAAGCATGTTCACTGTGACGTCTAAAGAGTTCCCCCTTAGAGCGACATCAAGCCAGAGAGGGGTTTGAGCATTATTTTCGCTAAAGTGATAAGCAGAATCGTTCTCATTCTCACCTGTCTGAGAGAAGATACGGCCTTGTCCAGAGGAATTTTTTCTTTTATAAGTCAAGTAAATGGGCTTTTCGATGTCAAATGGAACAATCTCTTCTTGTCCGATGAGAGATAAATGGATGAGCGTTTTGCCAGGCTCAACATCGGGTCTCTGCATTAAACCATAAAAAACGAGTACATTTTGGAGGTCAGGCAGTTGCATTTTCGGCTCGCTCCACTTTAGAGCAAAGAGGCCTTCATGGAAGCCTTCAAGAGAGTTGGAATCGAAGGAGCTTTTAGGGAGAGTTTTTGGATTGTCTAAAATTACAGGAGGAGACCAAGCATCTTTTTTTGGGATGGCCAAAAGAAATGTAAGAAACAGAATGACAGCAATTAAACTAGCGAAAAGGAGATTTATAAAAGGAAACCAACGCATAATTATTCCGTTTTTAATGCAAACAGAATATCTAAAAGCAAGAATAAGATCAACGTTATACTTTATCTTTTAATGAGATAGAGAAGAATCTGATGAAAATTTTACATTTGATGGGTTCAAAAGTCCACTTGAACAACGGGGCGCCATCTGAGATTGAAGATATATTTTTATTTATCTATTTTGAGGTGAAAGCAGGGGGTGTTATGGGATTAACTCCACGCTTTCATCGGCTATAGTGATCATGAACCGCCGTATACGGTTTCATAGGTACGGTCGTGTGAGAGGACGGGAGCTTTAAAACTCTCTCGTGCTCGATGATGGAATAGTTGCCTTATTTTTCTCTGTCAATACAACACCTTCCCATACAGAAGGCGCAGGCGAAAGGCGAAATCTCGATCGCAATAATCCCTACAGCTCCAATCAGGAATCCGGTTCCCGCTTTTGTTGAGATATGATGAATGCGGCCTTTCAATGCGAGCGAGCCTACAGCTATCAAAGCGATCAGTGCGACTAAATCAAGAGTCAATAAACACAGGTTTACATGGTTATCTCGCCTTTCAGCTCGTTTGCGCGCCTCGGGACCTTTGTCAGGGTTCTCGTCTACGCTGCTTTTAGCATTCAAGACAGTATGGTACAACCTAATTGCGAACGTCATATACAAGTCCTCTTATATTTTATAAATAGATTATAAAGAATTGAAGATTAAAACGGAAATCTACAGGTGACTAAGTCAGGCGGCCGAGCATTAGAAAAATTTTTTAAGCAACAGTTCAGAGGCCCCCGCCTTCGCCAGTGATGGGGTAAAACGAAAACCCAAAACTTACTTTAAACTTTAATAACCGACTATACAATTTATCCCGTTCCATTCAGATGGCGAGCCACATTAGCAAACGATTTTAGGAAGTCGTGAGCCTCTACATCCATCTGCTTTAAAATGTAAAACCAAGCCAGCCAGACAAAGGCAATTCCTAAAAATGCCTTTAATGACCAGAGTAAAAAAGAAATCTGCACCTGTGGCGCCATTCTATTCGCAATACCTAGGAAAAGATCTGAAAGAAGCATCGCTAAGATTGAAGGCGCTGAAAGTTGAATTGTGATTCGGAAAATCTCTGTCATCATCTTCATCGTCATGATATAGAGCGGACTCGTATGAGAGAAAAATTCAGAAGGAAAAAATTTGTCGATAGGAA
>CAZXQV010000040.1:0-9031 GCA_964643195.1 uncultured bacterium
AATTATGATGTGAGGATTAAATCTGATTTTTTAAAACATGGGCTATGGCGGATCCGCGTCCGAGAGCTTGGCAAAACAAAAGCTTTGGGTATCCGGATTTTGCGCATTCTTGTGTTGATTGGTGAAGGATTCACCAAAAGTCAGGTGCAAGTCGGCGCCTCTTCGCTTACCTTTTATTCTCTGCTCTCTGCTGTTCCGATACTTACTTTCTTTTTCGGGCTTGCTCGTGGATTTCTTTTACAAAACGCTTTTTTACAATGGCTTGCGCGAAGTTTCGATCAGCAGCGCTCTGTTGTAGAAAAAATTGCCCTCTTCGCAAAAGACACTCTTGATGACAGTAGCGAAGGGGTGATCATTGGTGTTGGTTTGGTGCTTTTGATCTGGTCAGGGGTTCGCATCCTCTCTCACTTAGAAATTGCTTTAAACCGTATCTGGGAGGTGCACAAAGGACGCTCATTTGCTAGATGTTTTTCAGACTACATGGCTCTGCTATTCATCTGCCCGATTTTTGTGCTCTTTTCTATTACTCTTACCGCCTATTTTTCTACTTCTGTATCCTATCTGGAGGAACATGGCCTCTTTTTTCGCTTAGTAGCCATCCTTTTGAATGTCATTCCTTTGACTCTTCTCTGGACTCTATTCACTTTTATTTACATCTTCATTCCCAATATTCGAGTCAATTTCATGGCAGCCTTCTGGTCTGGATTGATCACTGCTATTATCTATCAATTCATTCAGTGGGCTTATATCCGTTTTCAAGTTGGTGTTGCAACCTACAATGCGATCTATGGAACCTTAGCAGCACTCCCTTTATTCCTAATCTGGCTTTATATCAGCTGGCTTATCGTTTTGATTGGAGCTAAAATAACATTTGCATTTCAAAACGTAGATGCTTATGAATTTATGACTGACGATGTTCATCTAAGTCCTCGTTTGAGACAAATTCTCTGTCTCCGCATTACCCATTTAGTCGTGAAGCGCTTTGACAAGGGCGAATCTCCACCGAGCTCGATTGACCTTTCAAATGAACTCATAATCCCCCTTCCATTGGTCAATAAACTGGTCTACCACTTAGTGATTTCCGGGGTTTTGGTAGAAATCAGACTGTCCCACCTCCAGAGCGGAGGCTACCAGCCAGGCAAAAACATTGATCACCTGACAATTAAAGACGTTCTTGATATGATCGCTAACAAAGGCGAGGAAATTCCTATACCTCAAGGAGTTGGGGTTGAAAAAATCTTAGAATACTATAGTGCTGAGGATAAGGTTCGTGCATCTAAGGCCAATCTATTGATCAAGGATATCTGATGAGATGGTTCTGGATTTTACTTTTTTGTGGCGTAGTTGTATTCACAGTCTTTTTGCCAAAAATTTTTTCTACTAATCCTGGCCGGAAATGCCTTCTCTCCTGGGTAAATAGAGGAATCGACGGGACTATTTCGATTCAAGCGCTCCATTTTAGCTGGCTAGGCCCTCAGAGAGCTGAAAAGGTTGAGCTTAAGGACTCAAAAGGTCAAGAGATTCTTCAAATAGATTCCCTTGCTACCGACACTTCTTTATTAAATTTAATTTTTTATAGTAAGAGTTTTGGAGCCACTACAGTGATTCATCCAGTTCTCTCTTTAGAGCGTGATGATAAGGGCACTTCAAACTTAGGCCGCACTCTTTCAAAAAAAGAGGGTGAGACTTACTGGCCAAATTTGAGAGGAAAGTTGATCGTTAAAAATGGTGAGATCAAGCTTTTGGCTCCTAAAATCCAAGAAATTACTATTTCCAATGCCTCCCTTGAATACCACCCAGATGACAGACTATTTCATCTCCATGCAGTTACCAAAGAGGGTTCAGTCATGGGAGAGGTCTTAGCTAGCGGCTCACTTGGAGCAAATGGACATATTTTAGCTAAAGTAGACAACTTCCCGGTGACTATCCTTGACCAGCTTCAAAATACACATCTTTATACCCAAGCCTTTGGCGAAAAGATCGACCTTAAGATTGAGAGTTTCTCTGAAGAAGGCAGTCGAAAGATCGATGCCACCATTCAAAGTAAACTTTTGAATGGCCAAATCTCTGGAGAAGTAAAAAATAATATCTTTATTACCGATTCAAAAAGTGCTTTAGATTTTGTCATGACTCCCGCTTTCTTCCAGGAGTTAATCCGTTCAGATCTTCAGAAAGATTGGTGTTTGGGTGACAAAGCTACCATCCGTCTAGAGATTACAAAGGGTGAAATTCCCCTTTCATTGGATTGGAAAAAAAGTGAGATTGAAGCCACAGTGAGTGTCACACGGGCTGAACTTCTTCATGCAAGCCAAAGTCACTTCTCTCTTAATCAATTTGAGGGAAAGATTCTTGTCCACAATGGCATAGATCTTAAAATTAGTGGTGATATTCAGGGCCAAGAAAGTTCCAAACTTGTCGCTGAAATCAGATTTCATGAAAATAATCTCCTATTTTCAATCGACTCAGAAGGATTTCCTTTTGGCCTTCTAGAAATCGCCTTTGAAGAATTGAATCTCCTTCGGAAATTTTTCGGCGATAGTGTTGGCATCAAAGTACTGGGCAATTACAATGAAACAACTGGCTTAGATTCTACTTTTGATATCAACTCCTCTTCAACGAATTTCCATGGTGAAGTCCTTGGAGAAAAGCTAGATAACCTCACATTCACAATTGATGGAAATCGCCGCTTTGTTGGGGGTTTAAGAGACGCTCTTGGAGAGGGTGCAACCTTCGCCTTTAAAGGCAAAGCCGCAGCTGCTCAAAAAATTCTCTCAATTTCGACTTTTGAAGGCAATATCGAAAGTGACATCATCTCAACAACTATCAAAGGCAACTTAGGCAAGAAGGGCACTCCATTCACTTTTGACTTAGTCAAGATTCAAGGCAGTGGAAAACTCCTCAACCTTCCCCTGAATACCTATTATGAAGGAGCTGAGTTAAAAGAGGGTGAATTCTCATTCACTTTCGATGGCACCAAAAACACTCTCGCAGCACAAATCAAAACCAGCTTTGTCGCTTCTGAAAAGGAAGGCAAAGAAATGATCGCCACCCTAAAAATCAGAGATTTCATCGTTAACAATACAATCGACTATGGTGCAGCTCTGATTGAATTCGACGGTAATTTACAAGATTTTCCTACAGCAATCTTTGACTTCTTCACTCCCAACCATGTCAACCTCTCCGATTTGATTGGGCCGATCATTAACCTTAAAGCCAAACTCGACTACAACCCAAGAAAAGAAACCCACTTCAAACTGGATCTAGTAGCTGCTGCACCTGGTTTTAACACTGAACTGGCGCTTACTGTCGACCCTACGTTTGAAATCACTCAAAGCAAGCCAGGCCACATCTACTGGGAAATGAACAACAAGCGCTATCAAGCACTTGTAAAAATGCTATCCGAAGATGAGGTAACAGCTTACGAATTACATTCGAAATCGATTCTTCATATCGAAATTGAAAAGATTTACTGCCCTAAAGAATTTCCAGATGATATCAAAGCCTTTATCTGCCACAGCGGCATTATCGGGATTATCCAAGTAGAACCGATGCAGTTTATTGCGAAAGAATCCAACGACCGTTTCTTTTTAGAGAGTATTCGCGGTGATATTTTTGGCGAAAATTTTGCACGTAAGATCCATTTAGATCTGACTGGTAAAGTCTCCTCTCCCAGATTTTTGAGACGTGACCAGGGGATATTTGCAGCAGGCGTCGATCTACTCAACCTTTGGAGTGATGAGCCTGTTGCAATCACCGGAGAAATTGACCTTACTCGTATCCCTGTACATCAAATACTGGGCATCATCCCTCTCGATCCTATTTTCAGAGAAAAAGCGAATGCCATTCTTGGCGACTATCTAAATGCTAGCCTGAATGCACAGATTGCTGGTGATGAAGGACCTATCAATTTGGATATTGCAGCCTCGAACTTCAAGGGTGTTTTTCCTCTTCAACTGTCGAAAGATCAGATTCAATTACGCGATATACTAAAAGCTGAGATCACACTCACCGACGCTGTTTCTGAACACTTTATCACAGACATCAACCCGATGCTTGTACGAGGAGCGCACTCTGATCACCCGATTAGAGTCTTTATCGATCCTGAAGGATTCTCCTTCCCACTTCCTTGGTCATTTAAAGGACTGCGGATAGAAAAGGCTGTTGTCGACATCGGTAAGATCTACGTCCATAATGGGGGTGCTGTTGAGGAGTTGATGAAGTTTTTAAAAGCTAAGCCTCCGAAAGACAAGATGATGAGTGCTTGGTTCACGCCTGTCTTTTTGAGTCTTAAAGATGGAGTATTGAGCCATGAGCGCTTCGACATGCTACTGCATAAGAACGTCCATATTGCCCTCTGGGGTCGCGTTGATCTGATCAAATCTAAAGTATGGATGACATTAGGAATCGCCCCGCAAACGCTCAAACAGCGCTTCAACATCTTAGGAATCAACAAAAAGGATATGTTCCAGGTCAAAATGCGCGGAAAGACTGATGATGTAGAGCTGGATTGGAGTTCGGCTTATACACGTATCGGCATTTTGATCACTCGTTTAGCTGGGGGGCCGCCTGGCTACATCGTGGGTGGCATTCTTGAGCAGGTGATTTCAGCGCTTGGTGAAGAACCAACGCCTCCTCCTACTGTTTATCCATTCCCTTGGGATGAGAAGCAGTCGCAGAGCGGTAGTGATGAGTTTCCCGAGGTGGAGAATCCACCTACAAACACACAGCAGAAGGCCAATCGCAAACTGCTGGAGTTTCTCATCCCCTAAACCCTAGCGTTCTTCCTCATCATCATCTTCTTCTTCCTCTCGCATCAGTTTTTTCAGTTTTTTCTGCTCCCACTCTTCCCCCAAAAAGCTATCGCGGATGGTGAAGGTATTGAAAGTTTGGACTATAAGGACGATACCCCAAATCAACGTGACCCAGTAGAACCAGAGGTTTTGAGGATCTGAGACTAGGTTGATTAAAAGAAGGATAACGTTGACAATGATGAAAGTGATTAGATTCGAGTAGAAAGAGCGTAGTTTGGCTACTCTTTTCTTTGCTTTGTTGTATTTTTCAGTAGGCATAGATTTCCTATGTATGTTGATTCAGTTGAACTCTACTTATGAATCCCTATTATTTCAATACCCCTGGGAAACGGTTGTTGAAGATCAGTCGACAGAACATGAGGGTAGAATGCAATCTATGCTTTCAGTTGATAAAGAGCCTATGAAAGAGTTCTCACCTGACCAAAAATAAATTTTACACGAATAGAAAATTAAAAGGTGATTTATGAAGTGTTATTTGGTTGATGGCAATGGTTTAGAAACCATCAAATTAACGGAGCGCCCCAATCCCATTCCTAATGATCAGGAAGTCTTAGTTGAAGTAAGGGCCTGCTCTTTGAATTATCGCGATCTGATGATAGCAAGAGGAGAATATCAATATGCCCCCGGACAGCATGCATCTGTTATTCCTCTCTCCGATATGGCGGGTGTTGTATTGGCAGTGGGTAGCAAAGTCACTGAATTTAAACCTGGTGACAGGGTTCTATCTGCGCCTTTTAAGGAATGGCCGGCTGGAACTCTGCGACAGTACTGGGCGAGCACATTTGCAGGCGGTATGGGCATTGATGGTGTCTTAGCGGAACAGATTGTGTATCCAGCTGGTGCATTAGTGAAAATACCCTCATTTTTGAGCTTTCAAGAAGCAGCTACTTTCACAATAGCGGGATTGACCGCTTGGGCGGCTGTGGTAACGCATGGAAAAACTAAGCCGGGAGACTGGGTGCTCTTGCATGGCACCGGTGGCGTCTCTATTTTTGCTGCCCAACTAGCAGGCGCGATAGGAGCTAAAACGATCCTAACCACTTCAAGCAAAGAGAAAGCTGATTTTGTAAAAACTAAATTTGGTATGCATGCGACTATAAATTATCGTGATGCCAATTGGCCTCAACAGGTTAAAGAATTATCATGCGGCATAAATGTTGTTGTAGATGTTGTGGGTGGAGAGACTTTGGCTCAGTCATTAAAAGTGTGTACGTATGGGGCTAGAGTGGCAATTATTGGTGTTCTTTCGGGACAAGAGAGCACGATTCAGATGCGTGATCTCATCAAACATCAGATACAGCTACGTGGGATTTTCATGGAGTCAACAGAGGAATTGAGAGCGCTGATGATGGCTGTGGAAGGACTACATTTGAAGCCTCATGTTGACGAGGTCTTCTCTTTTGATCAGACTCGGGAGGCCTATCGCTACTTAGAGGCACAAAAGCATATTGGCAAAGTGGTGATTTCTCTTGAGGATTAGGCACTAAACCGGAAAAATAAATTGAAAGACATCATAAGAAGATCAGCAATTCCCGCTGGAAATGACGCTAAATCTTTGACTACCAAAGACAATAACGAAATTGACTCATTTCAATCTATTGCCATTTTTTGAGACTTGATGTCAGTTTTTAATTATTAGTGGTCCCCTAGTGGTCCAGAGTGCTTAATGAAAAAGCCATTCAATAATTCCAATAACCGCTAGCACAAGGAATGGCAGCATACAAGCTAAGATAAATCCCCAAATACATTGACCCTGCCTATGCTTTCCTACAGTTCGCAGCAAGGTTGCTATTGGTGTATCTAGTATAGGATTACCCGTTAAAGGGCTGCCTCCTCTCAGATGCCAAAATGAATGACCGGGCCTAGAGCGTATATGAACACGCCCATTGGCCTCGTGTACAATGGATGCATCAAGACGGTTTGATTTGATCCATTCAATTGCTTCAGATTGCATAAAAATCCAGAATGGGGCTGATTTATAGAGCTAGAGTATAAAGAGTGAAAGATTTCCTTCAATTTCCAAAATTTGTTGGCCAGGGAAAAATAGCGAATTGTCAAGTGTCCAACAACCCTTATCACAGAGCAAAACAGCCTTAATACGGTCGCATACGCGTTTATCCCGTTCTTTTTTATGTTGAATCCTGAGCGATTCTCGTTCTATTTCGTTAAGAAAGTTTTTCATGAAAATTATTCAGCCAGAAATGTGATTTTGAATAAAGAATTTTCTTCTCAAAAAAATCTTCATTCACGATGGGTATAAATGGTGAATATCAAAATTTTAAGACTTCAGTGGAAGATCTTTTTGAGTACAATCACTCCTCCTACCAAATTTTTGGACCAAGAGAAAATTTTCTAAGACAGATAAATTGAATGCATGAAAATAACATAGCATAAATTTTGCATATTTGGGGCACAAAGGCAAAGCTTTAGGCAATTCCGGTTATAAGGAAGTAGCGGCAGTCGGACTTGAACCAACGACCCACGGATTATGATTCCGTTGCTCTAACCAACTGAGCTATGCCGCCGCCAAAATAGCGGGAGAAGGATTCGAACCTCCGACCTTTGGGTTATGAGCCCAACGAGCTGACCACTGCTCCATCCCGCGATAAGAAAAGCACTCTATCACGCCTTGAGTATTTCCTGCAAGGTTTCTTCCAAAGCCCCTTGCGATTCTTTCATAAGTAGCTTCCCCCTCTCCCCTATCTGCCGCCGCGTATCCTCATTCAACAACAAATCAACTGTTTTTTGAAAAAGATCATCTCTGATGCATACCCCAGCCTCATAGCGATTCATCAAATCAAGCAGATCTGGCTGCTGGTGCATGTGGGGTCCATAAAGCACAGGCACACCATAATAAGCCGGCTCCAAAATATTGTGCCCACCTATATTCGCTAAACTCCCCCCGACAAATGCCAGAGTCGAAATCTTGTAACACTGCCGCAAAAGACCCATCGCATCCACAAGCACCACTTTGACTTCTCCAAAATAGGGCTGCTTGCTGAAAGAATGAAAAGCAATATTTTCCGCTGCAAGCAACCTTGCTACCGTCTCAAAACGCTCAGGATGGCGCGGCACTATAAAAACTCTCAAATCTGGAACCCGCTTCCAAATCCGCTTCAAAGCCTCTATCCATAACCTCTCCTCAGGATCATGTGTCGATCCTAAAGTCAGCAGAGGTCCTGATAGTTGCAATTTCTCGCGATCAAAGAGAGTCTCTTCTTCCATCACTCCATCGAGTTTAATATTCCCCGTAATCTTAATTTTGCTTGGAGAAATGCCAATCTTACGAAAACGATTGGCATAAAGATCCCCCTGCACAAGTAGACGATCAAAAGAATCGATCAGCTGTTTAGAAAAGAGTGGGAAATTCTGATACCTTGAAAGAGAGCGCTCAGAAAGCTTCCCGTTCACCAAAATCAATTTCGCTCCACCCTTTTGAGCAGCATCCTGGAAGTTGAACCAAAAATCCGTTTCAGTCAACAGGACGACGTCTGGCTTCACACGTTTGATAATCGGCCTGATGAGATAGGGAAGATCAAATGGGAGATAGACATGATAGTCTGCCTCTGGAGCAACCTTCTTGCCTTCGCGATGCCCCGTCTCAGTCACTGTCGACAGGACGATCACTGTATCCCTATTTTTGAGTTTGCGGACAAGCGGTGCAACAGCCTTTGTCTCGCCCATAGAGACCGCATGAATCCAGATTAACTTTTTGTTTCCCTTCTCAATCTTAGGAAATCCTAATCCCAATCTTGGGAGAAAATTGCCTTTATATTTTCCTGTCCGCGCCATCTCCAGCCCCATTTTTCCTAAAGTTGGCAATGCCATCAGATGGAGCAAAGAGTTGTAAATCAAAGAGAACGTCATTTAACCACTATATTTAGAAGTTTATTAGGCACAAAAATGATCTTGTGAATCTCACCAATCAAATGCTTGGTCACAAGGGGCGACTGTTTAGCAAGCTCCAAAATCACCTCTTCACTTTGATCTCTTGGGAGATCAAAACGACCCCGCAGACGGCCATTCACCTGAACGATGTAGGTCACGTTATCATCTTCCAAAAGTGCTGGATTAATCTGGGGCCACGGAGCATGTGCTACACTCCCCTCTTGTCCAAAATGCATCCAACGCTCTTCAGCGATGTGAGGTGCAAAAGGCGCCAACGCCTGAATCGCCATCAACACTCCTCTCGAAATCCTCGCAACTATGGCGCGCAACCA
>CAZXQV010000041.1:0-8904 GCA_964643195.1 uncultured bacterium
TCTGAGTCAGATTGATGAAAATGCGGGGCAAGATGGCTCATTGGTCTATCAAAATGTGTTGAAGGAGTCTACGAACCGTGGCTACAACGCGTTGACTGATGAGTATGTTGATATGTTGGAAGCTGGGATTTTGGATCCGATGAAAGTGACTCGTTGTGCGCTTGAGAGTGCTGCATCGATTGCTTCTATGCTTTTGACAACAGAGGCGACCATCGTGGAGATTCCGGAAGAAAAGCCGGCGGCTCCAGCGGGCATGCCAGGCGGCATGGATTACTAATCCAACTCACTCGTTCTATAGAAACCTCCGAGCCTCCTCGGGGGTTTCTTTTTTTACAAGACCCTTTGTATGGTTACCTTGCTATAAGGTGGATTCTAACCGATCCAAAAAGTGTATGTGCTTACTGCGCTATTGAAAAAGAGAAAAAGCCAAAAAAATCATAACTCAAATATGCTCCTCTACCTGCTAGTAGGAGCATTTTTTTCATTCAGCTTCTCTTCTCCTTCACTATCTTCCACAAGTGAGCGGATAGAATTGGAATCTTTTTTTAGGCTATTATTTAAAAAGAGCGAATTTGGTTATACACTATTTGGCCAAAAACCAATGTCGTTCTATAGCTATTTTATTAAGCTCCCTCCAGACTCTGTAATATTCGCAAACTTTACCGAACCAAAAATTGAAAAAAACTTCAGAACATACAGCAAATATAAAGATGTGCTGTCTTCCGAAAAGTACATAATCATAGATCAAACCTCCATCTCTAACAAATTTTCAACTTCTGGAATGGCTAGAGACATTTTTGTTATCAACAGAAATGCTTTTACAGAGACTGTGAATAAATATTTATCTTTATTCGAAAAAAAACTAGACGAGAGAATCTCTGCAGAGAATATGCTTAAAGATATTGAAGCTGGGAAAAATATTCTGTTTGATGTCTTAAAAGAGGATGAATTGTTGTGGGGAATTCTCTTAGGATACGGGCCTCATAATGCAGAAATTTATGCAAGACGCGAAGCAATCATAGAGGGGAGAGTCTTATTTGCTACTCACGACTACTTAACCCTTGAAGAGGAATTAGAAGCAATCGATAGTACTCTCGCAGGATTTACACATGAATATTTTATTGACCAAATTCCATTGCCAATGTTTCTGTGTGACACAGATCACACCGAAACTAAGTTACTAAAAACTGAATACCAACAAGTTCAGAAAAAAATTGTTGAAATATACAACTCACCTAACTTTCTTGATCAAGTCCTAGAGCGCCTTCATTCTGGCTGAACTCGACTGGAGCAACTCACCTTACAATTTTTCTCTCTCAGATAGGGATTGATGTAGTCAAGATACAACGATCACACAAGGCAGGCCAACTCTTTGCGATTTGACCGAGAAGCGATAGGCTAAGATTGTCTAGAGCCACCTCTATCGGAGAGAAAAAAAGTGCGTAAGCTAAGTTTTTAATGTGATAAGTGGAGTTTTTTTGACAGGATATCTTGGATTATGGAAGTGTGGTAGGTATGCGCTTTCTTTCGTGGTTGTTAACTCTTGTTATCTTGGTTGTTCTAGTTGCTGGTATCCTCCTTTACTGGGGAGGGGCAGACTATCTCTCTCGCTATCTTACAGAAATACTCGGCACTCGCACTGTAGTCCATGGCCTGGCTGCTAGCACCCACTCGATCAGTCTCAAAGGTTTAGAAGTTTACAATCCTATCGGGTCAAAAATACCACACGCCGTAAAAGCTAATGCCATTATCCTCGACGGCTCTTTTACTGCATATCTCAATAAAACGATTCACTTGAATGAGTTAAAAATCGACTCCCCTACATTGGGTATCGAACTTTATAACAGTTCTGGGAGTAGCAATAACTGGGCACATCTTTTAAAGTCTCTCCCTTTATCATCAGGAGGAGAGCGCCATTTCATCATTGATCGACTTGTCATCACCAATATTCAATTTGATGCTGTGAAGGCAAATGGTAAGCGAATTTCCATTCCCTCCATCCCCTATCTGGAGTTTCGTAATTTAGGTACTGACCATCCACTTACGACGAGCGAGCTTTCTCGCATCATTTTCCAATCGCTCCTTTCGATTGTAGCAAAAGAGGCCGCTCTTTCAAAGATACTCAACAATGTGATGCCACTTTCAAAAGCAATTATCGAGAGAGCACCGATCGATGATAAAACGCGCGGGCGTATTGAAAAAGCTGAGCGGTTTATCGACGGCCTTTTTGAAAACTACTAACGCCTGTATGAAAATTTTTATAGACTCAAGTCTATCTAAATCAATTCACAAAAACAAACCATTCATTTAAAATAGCTGTTTATCCAGGATGTATATGACTCTATCGACTTCTAAAAAGCAACCCCGATTGAGAGCGACTGAAAGGACCTTTAGAAAATCTGACTGCTTTATAAAAGTAGAATTCTCTAACTGGATTGGCTATAGTTCCCGAAATATAGCTGAATCAGTAAAAAATGCAGTGTTTCACCCACGCGAAAGTCTCGCGACTGAACGATCCTAAATGACCCCCATGTTTCTAACATTGTTTCATTTAAGATCGTTCAGTCGCGAGACTTTGGCGCGGTCAAACACTGCAATTTTGTAATGATTCAGCTATATTGAGAATCTGTGATAGAATATCTGCCATGGATCTACCAGAACTTCTAGAAAACGCAGACAAAAGTTCGATATTAAAAAATCGGATACGCAAAAACTATAGGCACATCCGCAAATGGGCTAAGCGGACAGAAACGAATTGTTTCAGGGTCTACGATAGAGATATCAAGGAATATCCACTCGCTATAGATTTTTATAATGGACGTTTCTGCGTGCACCATTTTGCTTCTCATCTTGACTCTTCCGAGCCTTTTCTAGAAGAGGTCAATTCAATCTTATGTTCTCTTTTTGGATTAGATCCTCGAAACATCTACTGGAAGAAGAGGATCAGAAGGGAGAGACTGGAACAGTATGAAAAGCTGGACAAAGAGGAAGATTTCTTTGAAGTTTTGGAGTATGGCGTGCGCTTTTGGATCAATCTTAAAGACTATCTCGATACAGGGCTTTTTTTGGACCATCGAGAAACCCGTCAGCTTGTAGCTGCTCAAGCCTCAGGTAAAAAACTGCTCAATCTTTTTGCCTATACCTGTTCTTTCAGCGTCCATGCCGCTATACAGGGAGCAAGCTTCACAACAAGTATTGATATGTCGAACAGCTATACCCGTTGGGGCATCGCAAATTTTGTTGTCAACAATCTTTCTTTGAAAAAAAACGAAGTCATTCGAGCGGATGTTTTGCAATTTCTAGAAAATCCTATAACTGAGCTCTATGATGTGATAGTTATCGATCCTCCAACCATTTCAAGATCTAAGAAGATGGTTGGAATGTTTGACGTACAAAAAGATCATCCGGCTTTGATCACCAGTGCTAAAAAATTACTCGCTCCTGGGGGTATTCTCTTTTTCAGCACAAATTCACGCCAGTTCAAGCTCGATGAATCTATTCAAGCAAAAGAGATTACAAACAAGACAATCCCTATTGACTTTCATAGCAAGAAGATCCACCGCTGCTGGCAAATTTAATCGGCTATAATCAGATCTACCACGGCAATCTCAGTCAGAAGTTTGTTGCAAATCAACCTTCCTTACCATCTCGGATTTAGCCCAAACGTCAGTAAAAAATCATCTTCGCGCTTAACGTTGAATTCTCCTCTAAGCGGGTCAGATGCACTTAGCACTTCGCTGCACGAAGCGCCAGCTGGAATTGCCGTAGAATCTGATAATTTAAAATATATATTGATAAAATACAATCAGAGTCTATATAGCCTAAAAAATAGGAGAAATTATGCCCTTAGTAAAAGGATGTAAGGCGAAATCGAAGAAAGGAATCAGCGAGACTATTCGTCGATAGGTCACAGCAGGGAAGCCTCAAAAGCAAGCAATTGCAATGAGTCGACGCGGAAAGCAGAATCCAAGATCCCTAAAAAAAGGGCCTCAAAAGGGCAATCAAAATCTAAATAAAAGGAAGAAAGAGATGGCTAACTTTAATCCGAGTGAATCTAAAAAACCTCAAAACAATCCCCAGCAAAAAAATCCCCAGCAAGAGATCAGCAACTGCTGCAGAAACATCAAAATGCAAGTTGAGCAGTGCAAAAAAAATCCCAAAAATGATCTCAAAAAGACTGAAGAGCAGCTCAATACACTGGAAGCTTGCTGCAAGCGCTGCGGAAAAGAAAGTGATTTTGCAAAACTACGCGAAAAGTTCAACGAACTTAAAAATTGCTGTAAAACTGGCAATACTAATGAGGTAAACTCATGCTGTAAAGAAGTTTGCCAGTATTTAGACAAACTCGCCAAGTAATTTTAGAAGAGCCATAGATTCGCTATGGCTCTTTTCATTATAGTCGCTATTCGAAATGTTGCTGAAGCACAAGGTGGCGTTGGAAATCTAGCCAAAAAGGCTGCTTGTGACACTCCGTGAGCCGTTTTTGACCCTTACCGCACTATCACATCAACCAGTAAGTCTCCGGATGCTTGATTCGAACAAGCGACCAATGGATTAACAGTCCACTGCTCTACCGCTGAGCTAATCCGGAATGAAGGGGCAGTATAAACAGCCGCCTAAATTCGTTCAATCACTCTTTTTCGCAATCATCGTCGGAAAAATCGAGGCACGATCATTCCTCACCTCAATCTCGATAAAACCCGCACTCTCCAACTGTCTCTTTGTAACCTCATGTGTTCTAAATGTCTGCCATTTACAACCCAAAATGTCTGCAAAAATAAGTTTTTGCATCAAGGCATCCACCTGCACTACTTTCCCCACATCCCAATCATTCACCGGTGTTAAAAAGCTTGTTACCAAACAACCGCCGGGCTTTAGCGCCTTGAAAAACTCAATGAAAAGATCGGTTACCCGGTCATCATCCCCTTCGTAAACAGAAAGACCATTGCTCGCAATCAAGTCAAACTGCTGATCGATTTTTAAATCCCAAGCATCCGCTTGCATAAA
The DNA here is from genome assembly GCA_964643195.1 of uncultured bacterium. Lineage (GTDB taxonomy): Bacteria > Chlamydiota > Chlamydiia > Chlamydiales > JAAKFR01 > JACKPM01. The sequence continues at coordinate 5,008 of CAZXQV010000041.1, forward strand.
GCGGCAGTGATTCTCCAGTCCCTTCTGCTTCGCATAAATAGCCGCCTGCTCCAAAGACTCTTGATCGATATCCATGCCAACGAGCTCAAATTTTTTAACCCTCGAGAAATCTAAATCAAGCAACTCCGCCATCAGTCCACAAGGGATCGAGGCCATCTTTACCCCCTCCTTGATATGCTTCTGTATCTCCGTTTTGAATATTTGAAAGCGCTGCTGCGTCGCAAGCGATGTGGGAGCCTTCTCTAAGACAAAAGCTTCAACTGGGTTGACAGCTTTCTTCTCTTCTTGCCCATAGTTGACAACATACTGCGTCCAATAGCCGTTGAGACCACCTCTTTGGATCAGAAAACAGCCCAACTCAGACTGAGAGATCAAATCTAAAATAGCCAATTGCTGTTCAAGAGAGGCGTATGGCAAGTCCTTGCGTTCCAAAATTTTTGATCGAATTTTTAACAAAGACGCCTCAAAAGAACCTTCAGCATCGTCATGGGATAGATTGCGTTCCTTCATAAAGTCAATTGTACCCTTCCCGAAGATATGGAGTCACTCGATATTTTATTAACAGAATCTTTAATTTAAAAAAATATTTATATTTTTATTCAATATTTACATTAATAGATTATAATACACCTATGTTGAATGCATCTAATAAACCGATAGAGTATCGTCTTACCCAGGTAGAGGATAAAAGCCAGAAAGAGGCGAGGTGCGCTCTTGCTGTTGGTGTCGCGGCTCTTCTTGTATTAGGGGTAGCTGGAGCCTTAATGGGGTGTGGAAACATTATTAAATTTCCATTGAAGCCTCTTTGTATCGCAGGATATGCAACTGCAGGTCTTGGATTAGCTCTTTTTTCTCTCTCCATCCTCTGCATCCATCAGGCTCGCAAAAGCCAAAAAAGTTATTTGAAGATCGTTCAGAAGGAAGGCCCTGAGCACGCCTTCCTTGAAAACCTAAATATCCATGATCTCATAGCATATGCCACTCACAACCCCACCAATAGAGCAATCATTCCCCATTTTATAGCAAAAGCTAAAGAATCCGCCATTCCTTTGGACCAATTACCGGAGGGAATCCTTACACCTTTCCTAGAAGAGTGTGCTCAGGAAATGTCCAATTCTTCAAAACAAACAGATTCGGAAGTCTTTAAATCTCAACATATTATAGTTGAAAAAATATTTTTACATTCCAATCAAAAGGCCCTTATCAAATTAACTGAAGCCTCTGTAAAGTTTTGGGAAAAAAATGAAACGCTATTATCGGAAGCCATAAACAACGGCTCTTTTAGCCCAGCAAGTATCAGTAATCCACAGGTGCGAGTGCTATACTCTTTGGCAAAATCATTGACCAACCCCTCTAAAAAATGATATAATATCCTTTTAATCAGGGGGATAAATGATTTTACTACTTATTGTTACTGCCATTTTTGCGACTTTGACTCTAGGAGCCATGGCCAGAGGTCGATAGCAAGGTATATTGTGAAAGAGAGATGTGCGATTTCAACTATGAGTGAATTTACGCGCCTTGAAGACTCTCAGCGCATAAAAAAGCCCTGAAATCAAGAGCACAATACCGAGCAGTTCAACCAATGATGGCAATTGCAAATTGTATGCATAAACATAAATCAGTCCAAAAATCGTCTCTAAAATCATTAAGGGGCCTAAAACAGAGACTGGCAAATAGCTACTTGCGCGATTCCAGAGGTAACAGCCTCCCCAAGAACAGGCGATCCCTAGAAAACTGGCTCCCACAATGAATCCAACCAACTCTTTCGACCAGGTTGCAAAGTGAGCGATTTCTACTTCCGCCTTCACCACAAAGATAAAAAAGCAGGCTATTAGAGAGGCCAGAAAAAGCGTTACTGTACCAATCACAGAGCTCCACTCTTCGACCGGCAGATCCACATTTTTCTTCAAAAAACGCGCATTGTGAACCACATAGAAGCTCCAGCCAAAAAGCGCAACAATCACTCCAAACATGCCTACCGCATACTCTTTCAAATCACGACTCACCGCTTGTGCAGCAAACTCCGTGATATTGACCAAAATCACCCCAATAGCAATCCAGATAGAGGGAAGAATCATGTGCTTATAAGAGATCTCTCGCACATGCCAATTACCATAGAGAGCAATCACGATCGGAGCCAATCCGACAATCAGAACAGTGACAGGAGCGGAAGCAAATCTAAGCCCCCAAACCACTCCAAAATAATACAATATATTTGAAGCCATCGCAAAAAGTATGGCCGTCAACCAGGCTTTAGGCGGAAAGCGCATCGGGATCTTCCAACCCTTGCGTAGAATCACAGCGACTGAAAAAATTCCATATGAGATGTAACGTCCGAGCACAACTTCTACAGAATTAAAACTCATGAGCATGTTGGGGATAACGAAGATAAAACCCCAGATTAGGCAGGCACACGTGGCGAATAAGATCCCTCTACTCATGTCCACCATAATAGTCTGAGAGGAAATATCTTGGATAGTCCATTTCACTTTGCAGAGATAATTTTTAGAGGATAAGGCTCTTATTTAATTTTTAATTGATTTTGTATAGCAGCATCTGCATGACCAACTGCAATCGCTTCACTCAATCTTCCTTCGATCATAGCACAGACCTCAAGATTAGCAGCATTTTCTCGCATGGCTACGATGATTCTCACTGTGGATTCGCCCTGCCTTGCCATTGCTCTCAATGCCCCCAAAAGCGCTTGGGCTTGGAGTGTCGGTTCTCTGATGATTCTTGCGATCTGCATGGCTCCCGCTACATCGCCACTTTGAGCTCTTCTATGTGCGATCTCAATATGGATATGATCCACTTGCTCCTTGTCTGGAATCTCAGAGGGATCCACTGGATAGCCTCTTCTTGCCATGTCGATGAGGGTATAGTTTCTATCAAACTCACGGACTCGGCGAGCGGCCTCTATGTCTCCTGTCACTGCAATCGAATGCCATCCTTCACTGCGGAAAGCGTCATTTTCGATCAATAAAACACTTTCTTGAGCAGTCTGCAAATCTCCTTTCTTGACAGCTACCTTCACCTTCCATAATTCGTGCATTTCAGGAGTATTCCCAAGCTTTGCTATGATTCCCTCGATCTGACAATCAGCTGGCAAAGCATCAAAAATGCTTCCTACTACACAAGCCTGAGATAATATACCCTGGACCATAAAAGGCTCCATTCTCTTCTCAAAAAGAGCGATGCTACTTTGAATTGTTTCAATCGCTTCTCTCTTCCAGCCAAGATAGAGCTGGCTCACTGCTACAAAACAGCAGAGGGCTAAATAAGCGTGCGCAGTCTCCATTCTATCGATAATGGATGGTTGAGCTGACATAGTCCTCTCAGACAAAATCAGTTGAGATTCGAGAGCCTCTCTAAAATGAATCTTTGCATCTTCGCGCCTACCTAATTGTGCTTGAAACTCTGCAAGCTGAATCAAGGTGTGAGGAGAGTGGGCATTTTCACTTGTCCTCTCAACCATTTTGTCTATCTCAATACATAATCCTGGAGTTTTAGGACTTGAAATCAATTTAAGCCCAAAATCTGGATGATGAGAAAGATCAAATCCTTTTGAATTTAGCATTGCCATCGTGATGGTCATCAGAAAACGGTCCTGCCCAATATGCTCCCGCCATAACCGACAGACGCGTCTTACTATTATTAGATCTTTTCCGGGTAATTTGGAGAAAATTTCATCCCATATTTCAAAGGCACAACCACAGATTGGATAAAAAGCCATCTACACCTCCTAGTCGCTTTTTACTATACAAACATCAAGAAATTATTAAAATAATTTTTTATTTTGATTTTAAAACTTTTTTTATTTTCTTATTCATGAAACCAATCCCTCTCAATTCGAAATATTTACACATTCCTCTTTCCAAAACTCTTGATGATAAA
>CAZXQV010000042.1:0-8810 GCA_964643195.1 uncultured bacterium
TTAAGCGCCCAGTATCTGGTATTGCGATGGGCTTGATTCTGGAAGACAAAGAAGTTGCGATTCTCTCTGACATTTTAGGTCTTGAAGATGCATTAGGCGATATGGACTTTAAGGTGACGGGCGATGCTGATGGCATCACTGCGTTCCAGATGGACATTAAGGTTGAGGGTATTACTTTAGAGATCATGAAGAGTGCGTTGAATCAAGCGAAAGCTGGGCGGATTCATATTCTGAAGAAGATGCTTGAAGTGCTTCCTGCCTCTCGTCAAGAAATGTCGATCTATGCACCGCGCATTGAAACGATGCAAGTGCCACAGAACAAGATTGCGACAATCATAGGTCCTGGTGGTAAGCAGATACGTGCGATCATTGAAGAAACTGGTGTTCAGATCGATATTAACGACTCTGGTTTAGTGAGTATTGCCTCTAGCGATCCAAAATCGATGATGCGTGCGAAGCAAATCATTGAGGGTTTGACTGGTGAAGTAGAAGTGGGCAAGGTCTATGAGGGCAAGGTGACTTCTGTTGTGCAGTTTGGTGTTTTTGTGGAGATTTTGCCTGGAAAAGAGGGGCTATGCCACATCTCTGAACTTTCTAAAACGCGAGTCAATGATATTTTTGCCTATATCAAAGAAGGGACAAAGATTCAGGTGAAGGTTTTGGATATTAACGAACGTGGTCAGCTGAAGCTATCGCGCAAAGTTTTAGAGAAAGAGGGTGCTGAGGCGTGATGAGTGCAAGTCAAACCCATCCATACGATCATACAAATCAACCTAGAAATCAAATGGGTGGATGCCGACTAACTACTACCGTTGTTGTTTTAGCAGGATTAGCTTTAGCAGCTTACGGAGCATTTATCCTTTCACAACGAAATCCTTACACGCATTCCAAAGGAATTAGTTTTGTTTCAGGGGGATTGTCGACAGCCCTTCTTATATCTCTGGTTGCTTGCTGCTGCTGTAGAGATCGCCAGACACAGCGTCGTCGAATACCATCGGAGACTGCACCGGTTATAGCAAGTTACCGAAATTGCGATATGAGATATACACCTCCTGACCCACCAGTGGTGGGGGCAGTGAAACCAACAACATCTGCAGTGCCGGCAATACACCCAGGTGAACTTCCTCCCCCGTATTCACCTCACGATTCCGCTCCTTCAGCTCCACCCGTTGATCAGATGTGGAGTTGACCAACTATTCGTTGGCTATCTTTAGATTATTTTTGTAGTAGGCGATGATCATATGGGTCTGAAGAAAGCAATTAACTCATGAAACAGGGGCGCTAGAAATTCTCTTATATCGCCGATTGAGTTTGAATTTATAATTTTGACGCAGGTAAAAATTATCAATTCAAACTCAATCGGCTATATTTAATAGTTGGTCACCTGGTTCTTAATTTCATACCCTTGCAAATAAACTCAACATTTGATAAAATGTTTTATAAATCCTTTATAAAAAAGATATTTATGATCTATTGTTCTACTTCCCCCCAAAGGGGTTCTTACAAAGTGAATCTATCCCCCACATTAGCTGCAGTTGCTTTGGCAGCTGGGGCTGTTTTGATAAGTTTGGCAGCTGTTGGACGCTTTGGCCCTGTTAGGAGTGTGCGTTTTATTGGGGCTACTGTGTCTGGAACTCTTTTGATGACAGCGAGCCTCGTTTATCTCTGCTGGAATAGTATCCAAAAAGGTTTAATCAAACGCAGCCCTTCTCCACCACAAAGTGAACTTAGACCATCTTCGGGATCCTCTAAAATAGAGCTAAATCCTGCTGACAATCTGCCCCTGGAAAAGCCAGAAGAAATTCCTCCAACCACACAAGCGGACCACCCATTTATAGTTCAAATAGAAGCTCTTATGGTTGGAGCTAATCCTCCTCAGAAGCCAAATGGGAAACCTGAAGAAAATAGGCCTCATGAAAGTTTTAAGCAACGTGCAGATCGCATCATTGAGGAGAATAATTTATCTCTATTGTCACTTGCTCACAAAAATCCAGCCTTTCAAAAGAAAAACCACAATAGCCGTATGTCTTATATACACTATAGTCATGCAGAAGAGGTTTTGTGGTCATTACTTGAGACAGATCCCCGCTTAAAGCCTTATGCTGAAGTCCTGGCATCGCAAATCTGTTATTTTGTCTGTGCGATGCAGATAAAGTGTGACCTTTCATATTTTTTTCTTCAACCAGATGGATCCTGCATCATTTTTTGTGAAAAGACACAAAATGTTATGGATAGCTTATTTGTTCATCCTACTGATAACGATAGTATTTTCAAACGTTATTCGCGAAGCTGTCTCTATACGTTGGTACCCGAACACTGCCACAAAGAATTAGATAACATGGTACGATCAATGTTGCCTAATCACACAGTTTTATTTGAGGATAAAAGAAATTTATTTAATTCTGTGCTCACGATGCGAAGCAATGCGAGAGCGGAGATTAGATCTTTTCGGAAAAAGCAAAAGATTCTCAATCATAGATCGCCTATAACATTGATTAAGAATGATGTAGATGATCTTAATCCCCGAGACAGGTGGCTTGCTTTCCGACTAGTAGATGTATTGAATCGGGAAAGACAGGGGGGAACCCTTGACAGAGAACATGTACTGATCCAACTGGGTGGGTCCGAAATGGAGGAGACTTTGAAAATTCCGCCAGAGTGGACAAGTGAAATCGGGTCGAAGGTAGTAGAGGCATATTGGCTGGTGATGCAACATCTTACATCTAAAGGTGTTATAATGGGTTGTAGGGGAGGACGCGCAAATTCGGTGTGGATCCATTGCTAATACTAACGATCCAGTTTGATCGTTCATTAAGCTGGATCTAGACCAAGTTTGTTCTTAATCCCGTCATGAGGTGGTGGTGGTGGCGGAGGTGTCTCAGGCTTGCGCTTAAAGTGATCCTGCTCTTGCGTAATCTTATCACGCTTCTTATCGCTATCCCACCTGTCTTCCATAATAGCCTTTACGTCGTCACTATCCAAAGCCTCAAACTCAATCAAAAGCCGAGCCATCAACTCTACTTGACGACGGCGCTCAGTAATGATCTGCACCGCTCTCTCATGTGCATCGTTTAACAGCTTGCGTACCTCACGATCGATCTGCTTCGCTGTCTCATCAGAATAGCTCTTATCTTGCTGTGGCAAACCATAATCTGAGAAATCACGTTCATCATAGGCCACAAGGCCCAAATCATCGCTCATTCCCCACTGACAAACCATGCTACGCGCTAACTTAGTCGCCTGCGCAATATCCTGCTGCGCACCAGATGACACGTCGCCAATGAAGATCTCTTCAGCTACACGGCCACCCATCAAAACAACTAATTGATCCAAGACCTCTTTCTTCCAGTAGCTCACACGATTCTTAGTAGGCAAGAAGTGCGTCGCCCCTAAAGACATTCCTCGCGGAATAATAGTCACTTTATCGACAGGATCAGAATGATCCACTACAAGGCCAGCCACAGCATGGCCAGACTCGTGGTAAGCCGTTGTACGCTTCTCTTCCTCGCCAAGCTCCAAGGAACGTCTTTCCTTGCCATAAAGCACTTTGTCCCGTGCTTCTGCGAGATCTGGACCAGTCACCGCTGTACGGCCACGTCTCGCAGCCAAAAGCGCCGATTCATTGAGAAGATTTGCCAAATCAGCACCCGCTGCACCAGGCGTGCTACGCGCTACAGCCATTAAATCTACAGTTGGGTCAATTTTGATCTTCCGCGCATGCACTTTCAAAATCTCATAACGTCCCTTGATATCAGGAAGAGAAACCACCACGCGTCTATCAAAACGTCCTGGTCTCAGTAGAGCTTTGTCAAGAACGTCAGGACGGTTTGTTGCTGCCATCAAAATCACACCCTCGTTGGTGTCAAAACCATCCATCTCAACTAGCAGCTGGTTTAATGTCTGCTCACGCTCATCATGACCACCGCCAATCCCAGCCCCCCTATGACGACCCACAGCATCGATCTCATCAATGAAGATAATGCAGGGTGCATTCTTTTTGGCTTGATCAAACATGTCCCGGATACGGCTCGCACCCACACCCACAAACATCTCCACAAAGTCCGAACCCGCAATCGAGAAGAAAGGACGGTCTGCTTCACCAGCAACTGCTTTCGCTATCAAAGTCTTTCCCGTTCCAGGAGGGCCAATCAAAAGCACTCCCTTCGGGATACGTCCCCCTAAAGCTGTAAACTTCAAAGGATTTCTTAAGAATTCAACAATCTCTACTAACTCCTCTTTCGCCTCTTCAATACCAGCTACATCCTTGAAGGTAATCTTATTCTGGCCCTGAACTAACATCTTTGCAGGCGACTTGCCAAACTGCATCGCCCCTCCCCCCATCCCCTTCATCTGTCTAGAGAAGACAAAGTAGAGAAGAAGCACGATCAAAATAATCGGCATGATCGTTAAGATGTAGCTGAAGTAGTTAGGAGCTGGCTCCTCACTCTTAAATGTCTTTTCCAGCACAAGATTGCGCGGCTGGTCAGGAGCTTTGAAAGGCAGACCATGATTATATTTAAAGTTGTCCCACTCTTCTTTGCCACCAGAAAACCAGTGGCGAAAATTCTCAACATCTTGGCGTTCAAGAGCTTTTGTAGACAATTCTTTATTGTTGTAGTACCAGATCACAGAAGAAACTTGGCTGCGAGCCTTTTCTAATTGAGCCTCATTTTGCTCCAAAGAAGTCGCGATTCCTGCATACTGGGCCACTCCATCCTTGTACTGACGTACTGCGCGTAGATCAGATAGACGTATACCATCGACTGGCTGGTTTAAAATAGACACTATGCCAGAGAGACGAGCAACTGTCTGCTCATAGGTAGAAAGCTTTGTTGAAAGCGTAACTGATCCATCTCGTGCATCCAATAAATCTTTGGAAAGAGATTTTAAATCTTGCTTCATCGATTCGGAACCAATCCCCAAGATAGGAGAGCGGAAATTATCTACCAACGTCGCTAATTCAATTTCAAAAGACTCAATATCGACTATTTGACCACTCAACACACGCTGATTAATCTCTTTAAGTCTTTTCTCTAACAGAGGTAAATTAATCATTTCGCGGTTTGGAATATTTTGTATGACAATCCCATTTGCCCCAGCAGGTAGATCAAAATTGCCATCAATCACACGATAGCCACCAGCAGGAATAGGCGTACCTGAAATTTGCAAGAACCAAATCGCTGATTCTTCAACCTTAGTCTGTAAACGGGCTAGATCAGCAACCACATCCTCCTTCTCAGCAGAAAGCGTGTGATTCTTTTCCAAAAGCTCTAGAAATTTGAACCTTCTCTTTCCCTCTTCACTCTCTCTTTCACGGAAACGCCCCGTGAAAGTAACAAGATTGTCATTCAGAGAAACCTTACGGCTATCCTCAGGGACAATCAAATTGAGATTCACCAAATGCTCTACCTGGTGGCTAAAAGCAACCTTGGCATTTTTGGTGGTCATGAAGTTTTGAACTGTGATGATTACAAGAATCACAGCCAGCAGCAAAAGGAAAAAGGTTGTTGGAAAACCCTTCTTTGGCTGATCAGATCTATTTTTATTTTCATTCGCCATTTAAATACTAATTGAGATTATCCCTTAAGGTCTGATTATAACTTTAATAAAATATTGGTTAAACAAAAAAATTCGATTTACTCGTAAGTGACAGAGGGAGATCATATAGGAATAGCTATTCTTCATCAATTCTTTTGTTATATGTGAGAATTCCCGCATCGATGCTGACCCTTCCCTTGCCGATCCGCATTTCTTTTTTCCGACTGCCTCTTGCAAGATGCGACGAAACACTATTCAGGGTGGGTCTAGTTGGAGAAACTCCTTGCTGCTCAAAGTAATCGGACACAACTTCCTTCAACCAGAAGTTCTCCTTTTCTTCTCTTAACTCTTTAGCATCCTGAGCTAAGCGACAAAGTGTGGGCACGATTTCTTTCCCAAAATTTTCACTTAAAAATGGAAGGATTTTTAAACGCATTTTGCTGCGCAAATCATTGGATGGTGTTTCAACAAAATAACTTATGTTCCGCGCCTGAAGCCAAGCGATCAGTTCTTTTTTACGAAAGTCCAAAAGAGGGCGCAACAAGCAAAGCCCATCCACAACTCTTTCTTTTTCTAAACCAACAAGTTTGGTAAGTCTAGCTCCTTCAAAAACTCTTTTAAGGACAGTCTCGGCCTGATCATCAGCATGGTGACCAAGAAGAACAGCTTCCAACCCTCTCTCTTGCAAAATTTTTTTGTAAATTCCAAGTCTGCCTTGTCGGGCTTCATCTTCAGCATTGTGATCGGGTTTTTGCAAGTGACGCAGGTGGAAGGGGACATCTACCCAATTTTGCAAAAGAGCTGCTTCATCTTTGCTTTCTTCACGCCAAGAGTGGTCGATGTGGACCACTTCAAAAGGGTGAGCAATCTCTTTCATTAGATGATAAAGGGCTGTTGAGTCAGCACCACCAGAGAGAGCTAGTAGAAGAGGGCCCCTGCCTTTGCAAATTTCTTTCACTGAATCGATCATGGTCTTGCTATTATCCTCTACAAGACAATATAAAGGAAGTGATGTCTATACGCGCTCCAGCCCATAAACAGCTTAGCAGCTGCCATACACTTTGGAAGTATTTGTTGTTCCAATACCTAAAGGTACTACTTCTTTCTATTTTAACCTTCATCACTGTTTTGGTTGTGAGCCGGCTGGAAACTATTGCCCATTTTGCAGCATTGGGAGCTCCTTGGACTCAAATATCCCTTTTTACCCTCTATCAAATTCCCTATGTGCTCCCCATTGCTATTCCCCTATCCTCACTGCTTTCTGCAATGCTGCTTTTCATAGGGATGAGTCAATCTCAAGAGCTCACAAGTCTGCGCGCCTCTGGCTATTCACTTTTCAACATATTGGCACCCATCCTATTCGCTGCCACTCTCCTATTTTGTATGACTTTCTACATCTCTTCGGAAGTCGCAACCGTTGCCCATTTGAAGACGCGCAAAATGGTTCATGATTTTGGCTCCGTTAACCCTCTAATCCTACTACAAAATGCGCGGATTGCGAAATTACAGGGAGCCTACGTGGCGATGAAGCCTGTGCGACTTGGTGAAGAGGCTAAAGAGGTGCTCATTGGGGGAAGAGCCAAAGACCATCTTTTTCTTTATATGGTTGAAAATCTAGACCTTAAAGCTGGTGAGTTTCAAGCAAAAAATATCTCGCTGCTGTCAGAACATGAAGGACGTCTTGCGATTGAGAATTTAAAAAGTATGCACACAAAAGCTTCTGACTTCGCCTTTCTGCTCCGATCCAAAGGATGGAAGATTGCTAACGACCATCTTAATTTTGGACTTTTAAGAGCACGAAAGGCTTACTTGCAAAAAATGGGTGGTCCCAAGATGAAAAAGAATCTGATCAAGAATCAGAGTGAAGTCATCCGTCGATTTTCGGTCAGTTTTGCAGCCTTTACCTTTACTTTGATGGGCGCTGTTTTAGGGATGGAGATCAGTCGGCAGTTTCATAAAAGGGGGATTGTACTAGCAGCTCTCTTGAGCAGTCTAGCGTTGCTCTCCTTCTTCATCGCCCACGAGCTTGATCATCTTTTCTGGATATCTACACTTCTATTGATTCTCCCTCATCTCCTGATTTTGGGAGCGGTCTTTTTCGCGCTTTTCAGATTACAAAGAGGGATTGAATGATTTGGTCTCGCTATATCATCTCTGAGTGCCTCAAAGTCTTTGCACTTGTATTCTTTGCTCTCTTTTTTTTGGCCACTCTCATCGATTTTTCTGCTCACATGAAAAGCTTTTGGCAAGAGGCGATTTCTTTGAGAGCGATTTTCCTCTATTATTTGGCGCAGCTGAGTCGTCAAGCAGAAATTTTTCTTTCTATCGCCCTACTTTTAGCCAATATCAAAGTGCTTTCAACTAGCACTGTGCGCGGCGAGGTCGTCGCTCTTTGTACAGCCGGCGTTTCGCTCCGCCGTCTCACCTACCCTCTTGGATGTGTAGCACTAGTTGCGATGGGACTGCTCTATTTAAATATCGAATTTTTTCAACCCAAAGCGTTGCGTCATCTCTCCTACTTTGAAGAGAGTTTTTTTAAGTCGACCGGAAAAGAGGATGAGGTGATGGCGATTGCTCTTGAGGATCAATCTCGCCTGCTGTATGGATCTTTCGATCCTGAAAAACAGCGTTTTAAAGACGTCTTTTGGATTCGGGATTTTGATCATGTTCTGCATATGGAGGAGCTTTCTCCTTTTGAAAGGTGTGGCTACCACGTTTCTAGTCTAGAACGCACAAATGGAGAATTGATTCCTGTCACATGCACAGAAGAGCAGCACTTCCCTGATATGTCATTTGAGAGCCGTTCACTTTCACAGGCCACCCTTCCGATCGACTGGCAACCTCTCTCACAGCTTTGGCGCCAGCTCCCATTGGGAGCCGGCAACCTGCGCGATTACGAGGCGAAGGCTGTAGCGCTCTTCTTCCAGAAATTGACAGCGCCTCTTCTAGCCCTTCTTGTGTTTCTCGCTCCTGCTCCTTTCTGTCTCCAATTTGGAAGAGAGAGGAAGATTTTTAGGCTCTACGCTCTTTCGCTAGCCGGATTTCTTTGCTACAGCGCAGCGACACAAGCGACTGCTATTTTGGGCAAAAGCTATATCTTTTCACCCTTCATCGTGGTTGCGCTATTGCCGCTTCTTGCTTTGACTATATTTGGAGTGCGTTATGCCAAACTCTAGACTTATTATCGACTGTCAGGCTCTAGAACAGAGATTCCGTCAAATTGAGGGGGAATATAGGAAGCAGATTGTTCCGATGGTGAAAGGAAATGGTTA
>CAZXQV010000043.1:0-634 GCA_964643195.1 uncultured bacterium
AAGTCTGGCTCAATAGCGGCGGCTATCTCTACTTTGATCACACAGAGGCGATGCACACAATCGATATTAACTCGGGCAGAAGCACTTCTGGGACTGATAAAAATGTAGAAGAGACTTTGATGCAGATCAATCTTGAGGCTGCTGCTGAGATCGCGCGCCAGCTGCGCATCCGCAATATTGGTGGTCTTGTGATCATTGACTTCATCGACATGCGTTTCCGCAAACACCAGCGCAAGGTCCTCGAGCGTCTGAAAGAGTGCATGAAAGATGACCCAGCGAAAGGCACAATTCTGAATATGAGTGATTTTGGAATGGTCGAGATGACACGCCAGCGCAATCGCGAATCGCTTGTACAGACTCTTTTCGTCCCCTGTCCCTATTGTGCAGGCTCTGGTCAGATCAAATCGCACGAAAGTGTGACCATAGAAATCGAGCGTGCTTTGAAGAAAGTGATCAATCAGATGGAGCAGTTTGGATTAAAACTAACGCTTCATCCTACCCTCTACAAGTATATGAAAAGTGGAGGTGAGTTTGAATATCTTGAGAAATTTGCCAAAGATTTGAAAGCAAAGTTGGAGTTTGCCTCAGATGATTCACTTCATCTGAATGATTTCTATTTATTTTCAACGGTCTC
>CAZXQV010000043.1:644-8682 GCA_964643195.1 uncultured bacterium
CTAACCAAGCGATAGAAGTTTGATGCTATTCCCAGAAAAGTTAAAGCAAGAGATGAATGCCGGTTTGATCCCTCAATTTGCCTATGATTTATTTATGCAAATGTACACTTCATATCAAACCTCTATTGAAAAAGAGGGCATGGATATGAGGGATCACCAGGAAATCTTCTTTACTTATTTGAAGCTCTTGCAAGAACAGATCATAAAGCCTTATAAGTTTGAACCTTACCATAAAAGAGAAGAGCCCTATTCTCAATTTAGTATCGATCTTTTCTACCATCTTGTAGATCGCAAGCATTCCAAGATTTTCCACAGAGAGAATTTAAAAAAAATGGAAGGGCAATTGGGGCGTGGTGAGAATGTGGTTTTTCTTGCCAATCATCAAACAGAGGTTGATCCTCAGATGCTTTATTTGATGTTGGAGAAAGATTTTAAGCAGATTGGTTTGGACACGATTTTTGTGGCAGGGGCCCGTGTGATTTCAGATCCAGCAGCAGTGCCTCTCAGCCGGGGCACAAACCTGCTCTGCATCTACTCAAAACGGCATATCGACAATCCTCCAGGAGAGAAAGAGCATAAGTTAGCACACAATCAGCGTACGATGAAATTGATGCGCGAACTTTTGGCTGAAGGTGGCAAATGTATTTATGTGGCTCCGAGTGGAGGAAGAGACCGCAAGAATAGTGATGGAGTGTTAGAGGTGGCCGATTTCGATGCTGCGAGTATTGAAATGTTCCGATTGCAAGCACGGCAAGCGAAAACTCCCACGCATTTCTATCCTTTGGCGATGCATACCCATGATGTGCTCCCTCCGCCGAAAAACATCAAAAGTGAATTGGGTGAGGAGCGTTACCCCACTTTTGCTACGATTCATCTAGGTTTTGGCGATGAAATTGACATGGACAATTTCCCAGGCTGTGATATAGAGGATAGACATAAGAAGCGTGAGGCACGTGCCCGGCATATCTGGAATCTAGTCAACTGCTACTATAGTGAGTTCCCTAAATGATATATGTGAAATTGCCAATCCGTTTGGGTATATGGCTCCTTTGCCTTTCCCTTCCCCTTTTTGGAGCAGTGGTAGCAGATCAATCTGACCTAAAGATTGAAACTCCCTCTTTGCAAAAGCGCAGCGACAGAAAAATTCGTCTAGACAATGGTCTAGAAGCTCTTTTAATATCCGATCCTGAAACACCTTCTTCGGGAGCGGCATTAGCAGTCTCGGTTGGCAGCTGGGATGATCCTCTTGAAAGACCTGGCATGGCACACTTTGTCGAGCATCTGCTCTTCTTGGGAACGGAAAAATATCCAGAAGAAGAGGGCTACACGCGCTATCTCGATGAACATGGAGGTGTGCGCAACGCGTTCACAATGGCAGACCGCACTTGCTACATCTTCTCTGTTAATAATGAAGGTTTTTCCGAAGCTCTAGACCGCTTTGGTCACTTCTTCATCGCTCCCCTCTTTTCAAAATCGGGTGTTGAACGGGAGTGCAAAGCCATCCACCAAGAGTATTGCAAAGATATTCCCCTAGATCCTTGGCGCACACTCTATGTCAAAAAAGAGATAGCGAATCCAAAACATCCTTTTCACGCTTTCTGCATTGGCAATCTAGACACTCTTGGGCGCATCCACCATGATGAGGTCAAAAACTGGTATTATGCCAATTACAGTGCTGACCGTATGCACCTTGTTGTAGTTTCTCAAAAAACTTTGGATGAGCTCCAAGCTGAAGTGACCACCCTTTTTTCAAAAGTTGAGAGAAAAAATGGAAAACAGAGCCTTGTTGCAGAACCGATTTTCACAGAGGAAGCAAAAGGAACACTGACTGCTGTCTATCCCATCCAAGCTGTGCAGCAGCTCGAGCTTTGCTGGGAGATTCCTCGTGAATTGCTTCAAAATCGGGAGATGCACATTGAGAAGCTCGTGGCTCATGTGCTGGGTCATGAAGGCGAAACAAGTCTACTAGCTCAGTTGAAGCGTGAGCATCTAGCTGAAGGACTAGGAATAGGCATGCACCATGCGGGCCAAAACCAAGGTTTCTTGAGTCTCTCTGTGGCGCTTACTGCTGCAGGGATTAGGAACTATGAAAAAGTGATCAGTTGTGTGCATGAAGCGCTTGCGGGTTTACGTCAAAGTAATATTCCCCGCTACATCTTTGATGAAGTGGTGAAACTTGAAGAGATGCACTATCGTTTTCAGTCGCGCGAAGAGGTATTCAATTTTGTTTCAGATTTTGCGACAGCGATGATAGACGAACCTTTGGAGACTTTTCCAAGGAAATCGCTTATCCCTACAACTTATTCTAGAGAAAAAATCTCCGACTTTCTCACTGAATTAAGACCAGAAAATGCAGTTTACACATTGATTGCTCAAGAGGAGTTTAATCCTTTCAAAGCGGATCGTAAAGAGGCTTGGCTGGGTGCGGTTTATAGTTTGAGAATGCTTCCTGAAAAGCAGCTAGCTATTTGGCAAAACGCGAAGCCTAACGAAGAAGTGACTCTTCCTGGTGCCAATCCTTTCATTCCAGAAAATCTCCACTGCCATGCAACACCGATCCATAGCGATCACCTTCCACAACCCCATCTCGTTGTAGACACGGACAAAGCGAAGATCTATTCTTGCGCGGATGATCGATTTTGCGTACCCCATGTCGCTTGGCATTTTGCTTTCTCATCACCTGAAGTGAAAGAGGGTGATGCAAAAAGTCAAGTACTTGCGGATCTTTACTGCCATGCCGTCAGTCAGAAGCTGAATCCAATCGCCTACAATGCTTTGATAGCAGGCCTTGACTGCTCAATCGACTCGACAGGGAAAGGAGTGTTGCTTTCGATCGAGGGTTATAGCGATAAAGCGCCTGCTTTTTTGGCAACCATTTTGGAAGCCATGCAAAACAGCCTGCCAACGAAGGAGCAATTCCTACTCTACAAGGAGCTTGCTAAACGGGATTATGCGAACCAAGCTCAGACGAGCACATTACGTCTAGGCTTAGAGATTCTAGGAGATATGCTCTATGCTGAGCACACAACGGCGGTGAAAAAATGTGAAGCGATCGAACATATTCGTTATAGTGATTTGGTTCGTTTCTCTAATGATCTTTGGAAGAAATCTTTTTGTGAAGCAACTCTTTTTGGCAATCAAACTGAAAGCCAATCTTCTGAAGTTGCTGGGTTGATCAACCAGAATTTTCCAGGTAAGGGTTATCCGCTTTCTAGCCACCCTAAAAAGCGGGTAGCCTCTTTGCCAGATACCTCTCTTTTCGTTGAGAAGAGCTCTATGCCTTCAAATGCTTTAATTCTAGCGATGGATATGGGGGAGTTTTCTTTTGAAAAGCGTGCTGCACAGGAGATTTTGTCAAAGGGTTTGGAAGAACCTTTCTTTAGCGAGTTGCGCACGAAGCAGCAGACGGCTTACTTGGTGAGCAACTGGTCACAGGAGATTGAGAGACGGCTCTATACTTTTTTCGCGATTCAATCGAGCACACATGAGACGCGCGATCTTTTAGCGCGCTTTGAGCTTTTCTTAGAAACTAGTGTGCAGGATCTTTCTTCAAAAACGATTCCCGAATCGCGTTTTGAAGCAATACGGCAAGCCTGCATTGAAAAGTTAGAGAAGCCGGCTGAAAACATGGTGAAGATGGGTGCGATTTTGCATCTGCTGGCGACAGATTATGATGGAGACTTCACTTGGCTAGATCAGCGTAAAGTGGCGTTAGAAAAACTAACCTATGAGCAGTTTTTGGACTATTCTGAGCAGTTTTTAGGCAAGGGCAATAAGAGGCGTTTAGCGATCTGCGTCGATGGCGAGCTTCCAGAAAATCAGCGCTTTCGCTATAGTCCTATCCAAACTTTTGACAATTTTAGAAAAAGAATCGAGTACCAATCACGATGAGAGCCTCTCAGCTTTTTTTCCGCACCTTCAAAGAACCGCCAGCGGAAGCGGATATTGCGTCGCACAAACTTCTTGAACAGGCGGGTTATATCCATAGATTAGGGCGTGGACTCTATATCTACTCATCATTGATGAAACGTGTGATTGACAAGCTGAGTCAGATTGTGCGTGAGGAGATGGAGAGAGAGGGAGCGATTGAGGTGACACTTCCGCACCTTCACCCAGCTGATATCTGGCATGAGACGGGGCGTTGGGGTGATTATACGGCGGAGCATCTGCTTTATACTGTGGAAGACCGTGAGGGGCATCCTTACTGTTTGGCGCCGACTCATGAAGAAGCGATGACAGCATTTGTGCGCTCTTGGGTGAAGAGTTATCGCGAACTTCCAATCAATCTCTATCAGATCGGTGCGAAATTTCGGGATGAGATCCGTCCTCGTTTTGGTTTGATCCGTGCGAAAGAGTTTTTGATGAAGGATGGCTATAGCTACTCGAAGGATCCTGAAGGTATGAATGAGCAGTATGAGAAGATGCGTCGTGCCTATTCAGCGATTTTGGATCGTCTAGAACTAGATTACGTCCTTGTTCAAGCGCATGGTGGCAAGATTGGTGGGAAGGGGCAGTCTCAAGAGTTTCAGGTGAAGACGTCTGTTGGTGAAGATACGGTGATGGTTTGCGGCAATTATGCTGCGAATGTGGAGGCGACGCAATCGATTCCTCCCTCCTTCAGCTACGACTCTTCTAAAAAGACTCAGGAGAGGGTGTCAACTCCGAACGTCAGCTCGATTGAAGAGCTGTCTCGTTTTTTGGAGATTGAGCCGCAAAAAATTCTCAAAACGATTGTTTTCAAGTTGATTTTCTTCGACCGCAAAGAATTTGTAGCAATTGGTATTCGTGGTGATCGTCAGGTGAATCCTATCAAAGTACAGGATCATTTTGGAGCGATTGAGATTGAGCAGGCAAGCGATAGTGACATTAACAAGAAAAGTGCTGTGGGTTTCATAGGTCCACTCAATTGTCCTTTTGCGTTTTATGCAGATGAAACATGTAGACCGATGAAAAATTTCTGTTGTGCCAATAATGAGAAGGATATTCACTTCATGAATGTGAATTGGGACAAAGAGCCTGAGTATCATGACTTTTTGCTTGCAGAGGCGGGCGACAAGCATCCAGATGGCGGGACTTATTCGATACAGAAGGGCACTGAGGTAGCGCACATCTTCAATTTGGGCACGAAGTATAGTGAGAAGATGAAGGCGACCTATCAAGATGAGAATGGTGAGCAGCAGCCTTTCTGGATGGGGACTTACGGCCTCGGGGTGGGGCGTACGGCGCAAGCGTGTGTGGAGCAGCGGCATGATGATAAGGGGATTATTTGGCCGATGGCGATTGCGCCATTTAGGATCATGATTATTCCAGCAGCGACTCATAACGAAGAGTTGATGGCGGTTGCAGAAGAGATTTATTTAGAGCTTGAGGATCATGATCCTCTATTTGATGACAGGGATCAGCGCCTTGGTTTTAAGTTGAAGGATAGTGATTTGATTGGAATTCCCTACAAACTGATTGTGGGCAAGAGTTTGCAGGAGAGTGGCAAACTAGAGATTGAGTCACGTCTGGGGCAGAAAGAGTTGATTGGGCGGGACGATTTACGCGAGTGGGCAAAAACGCATCTTGCTTAGATTTTTTCCTAACAGTTCAATATAGCTGATTCAGTACAAAATGGCTTTTAAGGTTCGGTCATCTGCAGACTAGCTGGCCTTTGGAAAAAAAATATACTAAATCCATTAATTTCCTAAGCTCTTCCGGGTTTTCGAAATTAGGGAGAGGGATTTGACGTTCAGCAAGAGCTCTTACAATTTTTGCGTAACGACTTGCATGTGATGGATGTACATCAAAAATAATATGAGATTTTTTGAAAAAACCAGAGCCTCCTGAATGACGCTCTATGATACCGTACGCTTGAAAGACACGAAGACCGCCTAGAAGCTCCTCTTTAGTAGCATGTTGTATCGCATAATCATCTGCCCTTCCTTCTCTATGCCTTCCATATATGAGGGAAGTCAAATGAGTAATTCCTGCTGCAATACACATAGCCGTAATAGGCCGCTTTTGAAGGCAAAAATAACTAAAAGTAAAAGCTGGTAAAGCAGACAACAGGTTTGTCCAATAGCAGTCCTTTGCTAGGACATGGCCAATCTCATGCTGTATTAAAAAGCATCCGGCATTCGGATCTGCCTGCAAGACAGCAGCGTCAACTACAATACATCCCTCTATTGTTGAATAAAAATCCCCGAAAAATGTTGGGCAACATGGGTTTTGGAAGAATTTACAATTTGTTAAGCCACTAGCCAATAGCATGTTTTGTATTCGCTGATCAAGAATAGCTAATGGTTGCAAACCAGCAACTCTTGATTTTCCTGTGCCGAAGATTGCAGTTGCTACCGAACAGATTGGTGGTATGTATCTAATAAAATTCATTTGTTAATTATAACAAATCAGTTTTAATTTCTATAGCTGAATTTTATCTGACAGCAATGATCTACTCATAGATTTCTCCCTAATTTAATTTACAAAGAGAAATCTTAATCAAATAAAGCTTTTAGGTACACTGCCTAAAAATATTCTTATTTAAACAGATTTCAGGCGAATTTGGCATAAAAGATGTCGTAAAAAGGTTGCTTAATACAGTTTTTTTGTGACATATTGAGCGCAGAAGTGTCGTAAAATATGTCTTTTAAACCTCAATTTTCTATTTCCATTTCGATAGCATCCGCGCTCACTTCTATTTAGCTTTTGGAAGCAGCCACCCTTTCACAAGAGTGGATATCTAAAATGCAAGCCCGCGCATTGATTTTGGAAGCTCACTACACAACACACCTAGAAGGCACGCACTTAAACCTAAATCAATCTGAAAGACTTATTTCAGGTGAGAAAATACAAGGCGTAGACTCTGAAGATGTGACAGAATTGCTAAACTACAGAAAGGCATTCGATTTTGTTGCCGACTATGTCTTTTCAAAAGGAGCGATTACTGAAGGTTTGATCAGAGAAATTCATAGACGCTTAGTAGAAGAGGTAAGAGGCAATACTGCCCAACCAGGACAATACAGGGCGATTCAAAATTACGTCGCCAATTCGACAACCAAAGAAATCATCTATACCCCGCCTGCCCCTTATGACCTCCCTCTTTTAATGGCTGAATTGACTGATTCTCGACTTTGTACAAATCTTTCGATGGCGCGCTCCGGCGCGCCATCGAAAGATTTGTACAAAGTCGATTAGAAAACAAACTTTTTACAAAAAACTTATATTTGCAGGAGCCAAAGACCTCGCCTATCATTTCTTAAAACATTGAAATAAATTTACTAAACTCTTTTTCTTGAAAAAAATTAAGAAATGATTAATTATTATTTTTTATTTGAGGTTAAGCTTGTGAATAGATCATTGGTTGTTTTGTGTTCTCTTTTGCTTTTTACTTGTGCTTCTTTATTTGGAAAGAAGAGTGAATTAATTGATCAATACCATTTAATTAGTCGAACGATACAACCGGTGGACTCATCTGAAGATGAGGTTGATTTGCTTGTCTGGAAGAACGAGTTTATTTTTCATGTCCAGAAAGATTTGGATGATCCTTCATTATTGTTAATCGATTGTTTTGGAAAGAATATTGCTGCTGATACTGAAACAAAACTTTGGATTGCAGATATTTGCAATAATATTAACGATCTGATACAAGGCTCACACAAGCCGCCATTAAGGGGGTTGCCTGGTCCAACTGGTCCTATGGGACCAACTGGCTGTGATGGTCCTACAGGTTCTAGAGGAGCAACTGGTCCAACAGGACCTACTGGTCCGACAGGTCTCACTGGAGCTACTGGCTCAACTGGTCCCACAGGATTAACCGGTTCTACCGGTGCAACAGGACCTACCGGTCCCACAGGTCTCACTGGATCAACAGGTTCTACCGGAGCAACAGGACCTACCGGTCCCACAGGTCTGACTGGAGCTACTGGACCTACTGGCTCAACTGGTCCCGCAGGATTAACCGGTTCTACCGGAGCAACAGGACCTACCGGTCCCACAGGTCTGACTGGAGCTACTGGACCTACTGGCTCAACTGGTCCCGCAGGATTAACCGGTTCTA
>CAZXQV010000044.1:0-8678 GCA_964643195.1 uncultured bacterium
TACCATAAGCTTGTAAGAAATCGCGACGAACAGATTACTAAAGTTGAAACCATTATGGAGCAGATTGGAATGTCGAGAAGCGCAATCGATCTTTATCCCCATCAATTTTCTGGGGGGCAACAGCAGCGTATTTCAATAGGCAGAGCGATTGCGATGGAGCCGAAGCTCATCGTTTGTGATGAAGCTGTCTCGGCGCTAGATCTTTCTGTGCAGGCGCAGATTTTGAATCTACTTTATGATTTAAAAAAACGACTTAAACTGAGCTATCTTTTTATTTCTCATGATCTTGGAGTTGTGCGTTTTTTTTGCGATCGCATACTCGTGATGTATCAAGGCAAGATTGTCGAGAGCGGGCCTGCGAAGGAAGTTTTTGAAAACCCGAAGCATCCTTATACCCAGAAATTATTGGCATCGATTCCGCGTGGCCATCCCTGCGCCAAAAAATATAGCTAATTCAATCGGCTATATAGCTGATTGAGCTATAACAGCTCTACATAAGATAATAGCTGCTCCAAGTCATCAAGGGAGTAATAGTGCAGACTAATCGTCCCAGAGCCTTTCTCATGATGCTGAATCTCAACTTTTCTTTTGAGCTTCTCTTCCAACTCTGACTCGATCTCCACAATGTGTGGATCCCTTTCCTTCGCTTTTTTCTTGCGCTTTGCAAGCTGTACACTAGAAGCCTCAGCCTGACGAACAGTAAGTTTACTATTCTGAATCATCTCGTGCAATTTACCCTGCAACTCTTCACTGTCCAAAGAAAGAATAGCTTTTGCATGACCCATAGAAATCTCTTTGCTACAAAGTGTCCTCTTGACCTCATCCGGAAGCGTCAAAAGACGTAAATAATTAGCAACAGTGCTACGCTTCTTACCCACCTTGTCTGCAACTTCTTCTTGCGTCATTCGGAATGTATCAATCAATTTCTTGAAAGCTTGCGCCATTTCAAGAGGATCGAGATCCACCCGCTGAACATTCTCAATCAGTGTCTGTTTCGCTGCTTCTAAATCATTGGTATCTCTAACCAATACCTTTATCTTGTGGAGACCAGCTCTTTTGCATGCACGCCACCTTCTTTCACCTGCAATCAATTCATAATAAAGCACTTTGTCGCCACTTTTAACAGTCCGGCAAACAGGAGGATGGATGAGGCCGACAGCAATAATAGAGGCTGCGAGCTCATCGAGCTCCTGACTGGAAAACTCTCTTCTCGGCTGAAAAGGGCTTACCCGAATCTCTTCCGTTGAAATCTCCACTATTTGATCCATAAATCATCTCCGTTACAGCTTTTTCGAGCGCTTCATCTTTCAGTCTATTGACATGTAGAGGATCATAAAAAACACGCGTCTTATAGGACAGCGGTGCCCACTCTGCAGGATTCGTTTCGCCAAAAAGCACCACCTGACTTTTGTCAAGCGCTGCTGCAATGTGCGCTATTCCCCCATCCCCTACAAACAAACAATCACTCATTGCGATCCATATCATAAACTCATCAAAAGAGCGAGGGAAATGGAGAAGGTGAGGGACTTTCAGATTCTCTAGAATAGCCCGCGCTCTCGGTTCGTCTTTTGGCTGGCCCGTCACTATCACACTAAAAGGGAACTGTGCGTAGATCCGGTTCAGAATTTCACAATAACGAAAAGGATCAAAACGGGATGTCGGTCTCGTTGTGGAAGCTGAAATGAGTAGTAAGGGGCCTTTCAAAGAATGGTCAAAATAAGGAGGTTTTACTTCAATTCTTGGAAAAAATTCTTCGGGGACACTATTGTAATTTGGTTCAACCGTGCGTAGAACCTTTACAGCTTGGTGCACCTTTTTTGCATTTACTTCATCAAAAAAGATAGGGGCATTTATAAGACGACTATGCCACTCATTTGAAACGGGCGCTACTCTCTCTTTCGCACCTAATACGTAGAGAAAAAAATTCATCAACTTCATCGGCGAAGTCTTAGTGGAGATCGCCATGTCAAAATGCTCTTTTCGATAACGAAGAGCAGTCACGAGATGTTGAAAGTATTTATTGCCAGCGGAAGGAATCACTACAGTCTTATGAATGTGAGGGAGATAAGGGATTAGAGGCGCATTACGCTCTCCAGCAAAAAGAGTGATCTCTGTTTGAGGATAATATTTTTGAAAATAGAGAATAAGGGGATAAGAACAGAGTAAATCTCCAAATCCGTTTCTTCTGATAATGGCAACTTTAGGCATTTACATTTGACTCGATTAACACTAGAATATATAGTCAATTCTGTTTTAAAACTCTATTTGACCAGATGCTTAACCTCGTCAGAAATTGGTCAAGGCAGAGATTTGAAACTGAGTTGACTCTAGCACAAGATTGGGAAGAAATCAAGGAATCCCCTATGGCAAATGAAGGCCCTATAAAACTTTATCAAGACGCCCACAGTAGATGGCTCGAATTATTCAAAAAACATTGGTCCAAGGCGATCGTTGCTGGAATGATTTTGGCAACGATTTTGGTCTGGTCTGAACGGCTTTTTGGCAAAAAACAGCTGGGAAGCAGAGAAGATTTTATAGTTGCAAGCAGACTCTTCGAGCGTTTTCAACGAGGAGAAATGATTGATTTGGAATCACTGCTTTCTGCTGAAACGATCCTTAAGAACCATCCTGAGTTGAAAGCCTCTTACGAAAATATGCTAGCACGTTGTTTTTTTGCACAAAACGATGCAGGGAAAGCGCTCCTCTATGCGAACAGTCTACTTGAGAGAAATAAAAAAGAGCTCCCTCTCCCTTATGCACAGTTTGGGCAAGCGACACTTTTGATTGCCGAAGAGAAGTTAGACGAAGCTTTGGAAATAAGTCGTCAATTACAAGCAGAAAAAGGTTCTCTTTTGGAAGCTTTTAATCTCCTAAGGCTGGCGATGCTTGGAGCAACAGATTGTTGGCATAAGCTCTACTCACACAAGAGATTCGAGAATATCGCACCGCTCTTTCAGGAAGGTGGTCTCGATTTGACCACGCTCCATCCAATGCCAAGTGTGAGCGATCATACTCTCTAAATCACTATATTTCGGCTTCCAGCCAAGCTCTTCTTTAGCTTTCTCACTATTGGCAACCAGTTGCTCGCAGTCTCCAAGTCGCCTATTTCCCATTTTAATAGGTATGATTCTTCCAGTAATCCGACGCGCCCTATCAACCACTTCTAATACTGTATACCCAGTCCCGCTCCCTAAATTGTAACAGGCAGACCGTCCTCCTTTCAATAGACGGTCTAGGCCCAGTAAATGTGCTTCACAAAGATCAGCAACATGTATGAAATCGCGGACACAGCTGCCATCTGAAGTTGCGTAATCATCGCCATAAAGTTCTAGATATTCTCTTTTGCCTTGCGCGACTTCTAAAACAATCGGGATGAGGTGACTCACAGGATTGCGTCTTTCTCCTGTAAAACCCTCGGGATCGCTACCAGCGGCATTGAAGTATCGAAAAATAATCGATCGCAAATCAAAAGCTTTCTCATAGTCAGCCAGTACTTTTTCAATGATCAATTTTGTCTCACCGTAAGGATTGCAAGGTTTTTTCTTGTGACTTTCCTCGATCGGCATCGCTTCCGGTTCGCCATAAACGGCTGCTGTCGATGAAAAAATCAACTTTTTAATGCCGAATTCGATCATCCCATCCAATAGATTCAAACTGCCTACTACATTATTGCGGTAATAGTCATGCGGCTTGAGAACAGACTCTCCAACAGCCGTTGAAGCAGCAAAGTGGAAGACAGCATCAAATTGGTGATCAGCAAACAGCTGTCTCACAATCTTTTCATCCTTAAGATCGCCTTTTATGAACTTGCCGAAAGCCGCCTCAACAAAGCCTGTCTGGAAATTGTCAAAAATTAAAGTATCGTAGCCATTTTTTCGCAGTAGTAATGTCATGTGAGAGCCTATAAAACCAGCACCCCCAACAACAAGAACTTTAGTAGGCATTTTTAAATCCTTTGAATAGTGTAAGAACAATGATTTTGAGATCTAGCCATAGGGACCATTCTCGAATGTACTGCAAGTCATACGTAATCCGTCTATTAAGATCAGTCTGCCCACGGAAGCCTCGGATTTGAGCAAGACCTGTGATACCAGCTTTGACCATATGCTTCTGCATGTAACTTGGGATCTCATTTTTAAACTTGTTGATAAAATGTGGTCTCTCAGGACGGGGACCGACAATCGACATCTCGCCTTTAAGCACATTGAAAAATTGAGGGAGCTCATCGATACAACTTTTGCGCAACCACTTCCCGATCCAAGTAGTACGACTATCACCAGATGAAGCCCAAACAGGGCCTGTCCCAGCTTCAGCAGTCACGAACATTGTTCTAAATTTGAGCATCCAGAAAACTTGGTTATTCCATGTGACTCTCTCTTGTCTATAAAAAATAGGACCAGCCGAAGTAAGCTTTACAACCACTGCTGTCAACAGCATAAGCGGACTTGTAAAAATCAGTATTATAATAGCTAAAATTTTGTCTTCGATCGCTTTGATGAAGCAGTTGATCCCATGCATCGGCGTCTCTTGAATATGGATAGCTGCCAATCTTCCAATATTCGAGACTCGCAAACTGAGAGGACTCATTTCAGAAAAATCTGGGATGAGTTTAATATCGATGGTACTTTGCGAGAGGGCCTGCAAAATGGGAAGGGCTTTTGATTGTTCCTGCAAAGGAAGAGCAATCCAAAGTTCTTCTAGATGCATTGATTCTAATTCTTCAATCTCTGGATTGAAGGCAACGATACGATAACCCGACCAGAAGATATTTTCGAGAGCTCGAGCAATCTCTGTTGAACCCATGATCGCAAGAGAACGCTGATTCCAACCCTTTTGTTTGCAGATCATTAAAGCTGCTACAAGGATTCCTCTAAAAGTAAAAAGGAAAATGAAGGAGAGCAGTAGCCAAAGAGGGATTTTAAAGCCGACAAGAATAGTAATCATGAGCCAGCGGCGACTGAGCTTGCGTTTCATTTTTTGAAGGGTCATTTCTTCAAAAATCAGCTGGTAGAAAAGCAACCCGCCAGTCATGAAATAGATGAAGAGGCTGCCAAGCAAAAGGAAAGAAGTAGGAGCATTCGAAAGTATGCCAGCGAGGAGTATCGAGAAGAGCTCACATCCAAGAAGTAGCGGGGTCCATCTATTCATTAGACAAGGGACTATACCATTCGACTCTTTTGATAGAAAATTCAAAAAAAGTATTAAATATCAGTCAAATTTACATGATGTTACAATACTTTATACTATAGTGAGATAAGATGAACAAAATCACAGATTGCCAGCGGGGTTGCTGGGGAATTTTGGCTGGTCTAGCGGCTGGAGCAGCGGTTACTTTGATCGTTTTAGGGGTGTTACATAAGCTTAGACCGTTAATTGCCTATACATCTAGTGGAGGGGCGAGCGCGCTCTCTCTCGCATTCATTGCTTTGGCCTGCCGCAAAAGTCAGCATTTAGAGGCCAAAATCGCAATAGCGGATCAAGAGCCCGTGAGTGCTCAATCTAAAAATTCAGATCATAATCACGAAGCCGGTGGCTCATTGCCCCTTTCGACTGAAAATGCAATTAACGATTCTGAAGACTCCTCTTCCGATCTATTTCTAGACGCTTTGGATGTATTTCTAGAACGCCCACCTTCACCTGAGGTGCCAGTCGATCCACCTCCACATGAGGTGCCAGTCGATGCACCTCCCAAGCGACGCCCCGAACGAATTGAATCGGATGTTATTGTTGCTACTAAGCGTTTTGAAGACTATTTGCGCATGGCAAAAACTCAAAGACAGGAAGCTGTTGCAGGTATTCGAGCATTAATCGAATCAGAATCATTTGATCAGAATGGAGTCATTCCGCAGGATCCAAATAACGACTCTTATCTCATCCTCCTAGCCAAGTATGGCGGACCTATCGAAATACTGGATCTGTTTGCTGATGCAAATTTTAACCACGTGGATAGAGGTGGTAATACAGCCCTTCATTGGGCCTGTGCCAAGGGTCACTATGAAATGGCGTCGGCACTTCTTGATACTAAAAAGAATAATTTAAAAATCCACGACGGTATATACGGCGGCAACACACCACTCACTATCGTTCTTGCTCAAGGATATGAAACGACCGATAGCGATGGCTCTCCTATTTCTATCTCTTACAAACAGCTTGTCGCAAACATGGTAGCACTTGACCCAGAAGTTATCCACACACCCAATCTTAGTACTGGACTTTATCCCGTAGAGCTTGCTCTTTGTCACCGCGCTATGGACATGGTGTCGCTTTTGACTACAGATAAAGTTCCAATCAATCAGCTTAAAAAATATGCGGGGCTGAGTCGTTACCAATCTTATTTGATCCTAAGGAGCTGCTTTGATGTGACTGGACCTCTAAAGAAAGCATGGGATTGGCTACCCACGCTTTGGAAGGGCGATTACGAAAATGCGCAGGAAGCTGTCAATGCTTATATTCTCCAGCAAAGTCTTGGGCATATTGTCAAACTATCTCAACAGAGTCAATTGACTGGCACCTAATCTGCTTGATTCATTGCAGCTGCCCTGTTATATATAACAGAGTAGGACACTTTTTGCCGTTTTTTTGACGGCAACCCTAGTCGACGTGGATGTCAGGTCTTTGACCTGGGGCAAAAGAGGAGGTGAATGCTTAGCACGCTCGAAGCCGCACAGATTAGGTTTGGAACTGGATTTGAGCCTGGAACTTGGTCTCTGACCAAGTATGGAATTTAGGAGTATACCCTTGAGTTATCAAGTTATAACACTCGAGGTAGGACAAACGGTAATCAAGAGCGAACAAGCTCTTTTAGCCGAACGCCCCGTTAAAGATGAAGTTGTCGTGATCAGCGGATCCATCACAGTATCATTTTAGGGCAACTACCCAAAAAACCCCTTCACCTTTCGGTGGAGGGGTTTTTGCTTTTCTGATAGAATTGCCCCTATGATTACAGTCACCATCATCGTCAAAGATGGCCAGCGCCATATCCACGCTGTTCTTGAAGCTCTTAAAAGGTTCGATGAAGTCCTTATCTTTGATACAGGCTCCTGTGATAACACCTTGCAAATCGCTAGAAATTTTTCGAATGTAACCATTCATGAGTCTAACTTTGAAGGCTTTGGAAAAGCGCATAATAGAGCCGCCTCTCTCGCTAAAAATGACTGGATTCTCTCAATCGACGCTGATGAAGTCCTGTCACCTGGCCTCGCTGAAGAAATTCTCAAGCTCAAACTCAAGCGAGGGAGCGTCTACTCCCTACCCTTCCATAATTTCTATCGAGGTCAACGCGTCCGTATTTGGGATCCTGAATCCCACGTTCGGCTTTACAATCGAAAAGAGAGCTCTTTTACAGAGGCGCTTGTTCATGAGGCTATCCGTACAGAAGGGCTCGCAATTGAAACTTTGCAAGAGCCTCTCTTTCACTACTCCTATGGCAGCATCTCTGACTTTCTTGTCAAAATGGAGCGCTATTCTACTCTTTTTGCTGAACAAAACCAAGGCAGACCCTCATCACCGCTAATTGCTTTGAGTCATGGTATCGGTGGCTTTTTGAAAAACTACTTTTTCAAACGAGGTTTTCTAGGCGGCTATCGGGGCTTCCTCATCTCTATTTATATTGGGCACACCGCCTTCTATAAATATATGAAACTCTATGAGGCACAATGCTGACTTTGCTTTACCACCGCGTAGGTCACGGCAAACACGCTAACTCTTTGGAGATGCTGGATCTCCATTTTGACTGGATCAGCAGGCGTTTTCAGACCATACTCCCCGGGGATCCGACAAAAGGCGCGGTTTGCCTAACCTTTGATGATGCCTCTTTCGACTTTTACCACTTCATCTTTCCTCTCTTAAAGAAATACAAAATGAGGGCCTTGCTCGGAGTTGCCACGCGCTACATTCTTGAAAAGAGTAGATTGTCTGCTGAAGAGCGTCTCCAAGTCCCCTACACTTTGGCAATGCAGGATGGCTTTTTTGAAAAGAAAGCGCCATTTTGTACGTGGGAAGAGCTCAGAGAAATGGTGGAGAGTGGAGTTGTTGAAGTAGCCTCTCATTCTCACATGCATTGCAATCTCACTTTCCCCTTCGTTGATCTCACAAGGGAAGTCATACGCAGTCGAGAGATCTTAGAGGCAAAACTCCCGCAAGCAGTCTCCTCTTTCATCTATCCTTTCGGCAAAGTCAATCCAGCTCTCCACTCCTTTGTCTCTACCCACTACGCCTATAGCTTCCGCATCGGCAATGGGAGTAATCGCTCCTGGCATCAGAAAAAACCTCTGATGCGTGTCTCCTGTGATAATATGAAAAGTCCCTCTGCCGTCTTCTCAAACAAAAGTCGCTTGCAGTATACTCTGAAGAGCTTCTACTAAAGCATCGATATCGCTTTTTTGATTGCAAACACCAAACGACAGACGCAAGCAGCTTGTGACTCCAAAATGTTCCATAGTAGGCTGACTGCAGTGATGACCTGAGCGCAGAGCAATGCCGCGACAATCTAGCAAAGTCGCCATGTCAAGCGGATGGACTCCCTCGATCACAAAAGAGATGATCCCCACCTTATTTTGAGCATTACCCAAAATTTTAACTCCTGGAATCTCCTGAAGTTTTGCTGTCGCATACGCAAGAAGTTCTTGCTCTTGATGCTTCACGGTTGAAAGAAAATCGATCGCAGCTTTGAGACCAAT
>CAZXQV010000045.1:0-8426 GCA_964643195.1 uncultured bacterium
TGACGTCGACGAGGAACTTTCGAATCTCTTCGTCATTTAACTTCAACCGGGCGAGGCGACAGATGGTGCGCATCTCTTCTTCATTTAAGTCAGACATAGCTGCAGATGATAATCTTCAAGAATAAAAAATGCAAGATTTACCAATATGAAGAAAATATTTATCATGCTACTTTTAGACCATGTTACCATTCACAGAACGGTTTTTCCAGCTCTTTCCCCGCCCTGTTCCTGTTCTCACTCCGCTTGGCGCAGCAGTTGCGGCAGTGCCTGATAGCATAGCCGCTGCTTTTGCCTTTATAGGATCGTTTGCAACAGGTGGGCGGATTGAAGCAGTGCCCCGCATAATGGAGAAGGGGTTTCGCTCTTTCGAATACATACCATCACTGCTGTTTGCTTCGATTATGCAACTGAATAGGAAAAGTGAGATAGACCCTTTTATTGGGAGTGCCAATACAGTTGCAAATTATGTTTGGGCTACTTATGAAAAAGGTGAACCCAATCGAAAAGGATTATTAAGACTGCTCGTTACCCTGCTCTTTGCACGTATTGTTGATGCTCTGATTGCGACCTTGGCTGTTGCTACAAGCTTGCTGACTTTAGGTTATTATGAAAAAGCTAATGAAATTGCTTACGATCATCTTACAGGATTTTTTGGTATGATTGGAGACATTACGACGATCTCGATTCGATTGCTCTATCTAAGGGACGTGTCAGAATGAAGATTGTGATTGCAGGGGGACATGGTTTTATCGGCTCACATCTCGTTTCATTTTTACGAGAAGAAGGGCATGAAGTGATTGTGCTTGCGCGCAAAGAGGGGAGTCTAAAACCCTTTTGGGATCCAAGTATTGGCAAACTTGATCCGGCTCATCTGGAAGGTGCCTCTGCTGTGATCAACCTCGCGGGTGAAGCGATTGTAGGTCGTTGGACTAAAAAGAAGAGGGAGCAGATTCAGAAAAGTCGTTTGGCTCCAACCAAGCTGCTTGTGGATACAATCGCCTCATTGCACAACAAGCCCCTGGTTTACATCGGTGCTTCTGCTATTGGTTATTATGGAGATCGTGGAGATCAGAGGTTGACTGAGAAGAGTCCTAGGGGTGAGGGATACCTAGCGGAGCTCTGTCAACTTTGGGAAGAGATTCCTAACAAGTTGGATATACGTGTGGCTATCATGCGGATAGGAGTTGTGCTTGGAAATGGAGGGATGCTTGCAAAGCTTTTGCCAGTTTTCAAATGGGGTTTGGGTGGGGTAGTGGGGAGTGGGGATCAATGGATGAGTTGGATTGCGATGGAGGATCTTTGCCGTGCTTTTCTCTTTGTTTTGGAGGGTGAACTTGCTGGGCCCATCAACTGTGTGGCTCCGATTCCTGCGACGAATCGTGTTTTTACAAAAAGTTTGGGCGAAAAGCTAAATAGACCGACAAGGCTTGCCGTCCCTGCATTTATCCTGAGGGGAATTTTTGGTTCGGGTGCAGATATTTTTTTGGCGAGTAGTGCTGTCTTGCCGGAGAAACTAGAAAGGGCGGGCTTTCAGTTTCATTGCCGAGATATACAGTCCGCATTAAAAGAAGGGTCCTTCACATAGAAGTTTCATCCTCCACTGCTCCTTTCATGACGAAAGTAGCAAAGCTTTGAAATTGCTCATCTTGAGGTAACCAACTTTTTTGCGTTTTCCACTCTCTGCCATCCCAAATCTCAGCTGTGACATTTGTCTCCCCACTTAGGCGTAGCAGATGGCCTTGTTGATTTTTCGCAAGTGTGTAAGGTTTACCATTATACGATACTATAAATCCTCTTGTGTTTTCCGTAACAAATTCACCTTGGAAAAGTTTCTCATCGGGTGGCGTATGTGTCTGAAGAAGCAATAGAAACTGGCTTGATTGTCTTCCAAAAAGGATTGTTCTTACAGATGTATGCTCTGCCTTCTGGAATAAAGCAACATCTTTTTGACGCTGCTTGGCATTTTTAACTCCATGAGAATCTTGTATATCTTTTACTGTTCCTCGCAAATTGTAAGTTCGACTCGTTGCTGCTGGCTTCTGTCCTTCTGCTGGATGATTGACGGGTCGCGGTGCATCGGCACTACTCTCCCTATTCTTCCCATAAGTCCTCATATAAATCGCATAACAAGGCATCCCCACGCCAATGCCCCCACTGATACTCAGGATCGACTGGCCCAATATCTTAACGGGAGCAGGTAGCATAAGGCTTGTCAAGCAGGATCCAAATATAATCCCGGTAAACAAGGGGATAATCAATTTGTCGTAGATAGTGGGATCCTTTTCCCAACGCTTCAGAACGTAGATCGACAATGCAATACCAGCTCCCGTGCCTCCGATAACAGTTCCCGCTTTGCCAATTATTGTCATTATATGATTTCCTGATACGCTCCGCGCATAAATTCCTGCGATCTGCAGAGCTAAGCCCGCTGCTAATACGACCGCTGAGGCAATGACTACTCGGCATGAATTCGTTTCAATTCTAGACATAACAAACTCCTTAATTAAAGGATTATTATAGCATGTGTAGATTTTAATATCGATTTAAACTAAAAGCTTAACACGGCGTCAATTCCAGCGTAAGGAGCTGCATCAAATTTGAAATGCTCGCCATGTTTGTTACTACGATTTGTGATCTTAAAATCCCCTCGGAAGGTCGATCCTCCGTAGCCAACTATATATAAATTTTTTAAAGGACTGAAGGATAGAATGCCTTCATAGCCCCAAGTTCGGTATTCAAAAATACATTGAGGGTTCGGCTCATTTTCACCAACCCGGTGTCTGTTACGCAAGAACTGGAGTCCAGCACCTACACTCCAATATTTCAAAAAATCTCTCTTAATATTGATCAGGATCGGGTAGACGCAATTGATGTGCCATAGATCAGAGGGGTTCCAAACAAACCCCAAAATCGGCCATACCTTCTGCTTGTCTAAGCCAGCTTCAAAGATGAAACCGACGTCAAATTCGAGGCAATCAAACCAGTCATATTTCCCCCAGACGGCGAGCTGATAGAGCGTGTAGTCGGCGAGTGAGAATTTTTCAGTGTCAAAGAAAAAACCTAAAGTCGCTGTCCAGGTCCAATCGGGATAGGCCTTTGTGAAAGCACCAATTTGGCCATTGATGTAGTTAAAGTCGGTTTCGTCGAAATAGGGATTCTCTTGCCAATTCACTGTGTTGCCAATCCAGCCAGCTCCAAAAATCAATCCCCAGACACAGCTTAAGGGCTGCGTGTAGCTAATACCCGTGTCATACTGAGCATAATGCATATGCTCTCCTTCCGCTTGAGGAGTATGGAAATCGGCATTAGCAACATTTAAGTAGCTTCCGCTCACAGAGAAAGGGAAAAGTGGAGGGGGGGTTGGTGGGACTACATCAAATTGAGCTTGGTAGTCGTCTTGACCAAGAAGGGGAAAGGTAGCAAGTAGGAGAGCGAGCCATCGTTTCATTTCCGCCTACCTTACTCACTACCAGAAATAATTTCACCTGTTGTTTTAAAGTGCACCTTACCGACCTGAACCAAAATTCCTTTGCCATGTTCTTTGACAAGGGCTTTGCCCGCTTGTAACACAAGATGATTCGCCCCCTTCGGAATTTTCATCGCATATTTTTTCTCAAGCTGTGCAATCGCATCAACAAAGGCAGCTCTAGCAACGATAGAAGCAGCCGCAACCACAAGATCTTGCTCACCTTGGGTCCGTTGAGTCAAATTCACGCGCTTCTTTTTGCGTTTCAAAGCATTTTCGACAATGTGCTCTGCAGCAAATTTATCGATCAAAATATTTTCACAACCAGTCTTATCAACCAGTGTTTCAATGACAGTTGCATGACCCCATCCAAGCAAAAGGTTTAGATTGTTGAACTTATTATAGAGCTCATTATAACGATTAGGATTGATCCGCACGATGCAGTGGGCATAGCGCTCTTTGATCTGCTTCGCCAGTTTGAGAATCGTCACGTCGTTCAACTTTTTCGAATCTTTTACCCCCATTTTAGCAAGCTCTTTGATTGTTTCATTCTGAGCAAAGACGCCCGCGATCACAAGGGGGCCAAAAAAATCACCCTTTCCAGACTCGTCCACACCAATGCGCGGATTGAGATCGATCTCTTGATGTTCATAACCATAAGTGAAACTCTGCAATACTTCCGGTTCTAAAAAGTAGCGGATGAAGTCGTCCATCCCTTTCCCTTGAACCATTAGTTTCCCTGATGCATAGAGCGTCAGACAAATTCCATCTTTTTTCGCTTGTAAGATGGTGTGTTGGGGTTGGGTGAACTCAAAGCCTTGCTCCATAAGCTTTCCTCGAAGTTCCTCAGAACGTTCCACGTCAAATTCAGCTAAAAAATGAGCCATAATAGAGACCATTTTGCAGTAAATAAGAGAGGAATTCTACTTATAAAATAATTATTTGCTATAATGAACTCGGAGAGGTCTGTGAAAAATTTTTTCGTCTTTTTACTTTTGTTGACAGGTTGTTTCCGGGGAGATCATCAAGATTGCCTCGTAGATATTAACAAAACCGATCTTGTGGAATCGATTGCTTATGCTGATGGTAGTATAAAGATTGTCGAAAAAATAGCAGAAGATTGGTGGACTCTTTTCGGCGATCCACAGCTCAATTGGTTGATAGAGGCGGCACTTGCGTCTAATCCAACGATTCGTGAAGCTGAGCATCGTGTCTGTCTTGCTTATGAAGTCGCGCTTGAAGCGCGAGCCAAACTACTTCCTTATTTAGATGGTTTTGGAGAAGCTGAGAGAGAAAAACTGTCACTCTACGGCTTTGGATTACCCGGTTTTATTCCTCTTATAGCTCCATTGAATCGCAATTACAGCTTGATCACGCTGCTTTTACGTGGCTCTTGGGAAATCGATCTTTGGGGCCGCAATAGAAATCTCTATCAAAGCCGCCTGAGTGAAACAACAGCTAGCTATGCAGATCTTTTGGAATCGAAGCTTATCCTCTCCACCTCAATTGCAACAGCCTATTTTAGTTTGCAAAGCCATCTCAAGCAGTTAGAGATTTTGAAGAAAGAAGTCGATGATAAAAAGCTGGTTGTAAAGCTTTTGAAACAGCGCTTCCAAAAAGGCATCGCTGATGAATTCTTTGTCTATCAAGAAGATAGTAAGCTTGCGGCTGTTCAAGATGCGGCAAACCGCATGCAGGGGATGATTCAGTTAGATAAACATGCGCTCTCAGCTCTCGTCAGCAATCCTGCTACGATTTGTGATCTCAATGCCGAGATTTGTGTAGCCCCTTCCGCTCATTATAATGAGCCCTTTCCACTGCCCGTTTGTCTACCGATCGATCTAATCGCAAGAAGGCCTGATATCCGTTCCGCCATTTGGCGTATCGATGCGATGAGCCGGAGAGTGAAAGCCGCCAAAGCGCGTTTTCTACCCTCTATCGATCTTTTCGCAGCCGCGGGCTTTATCTCATTTTTTTGGGGAAACGTCATTCAGACAGAGAGCTTTAACTATGATGCGGGTGGAAATAGTGTTCTCCCAATATATACAGGTGGTGAGCTTTCAGCACGCTTAGGACAGTCGCAGGAGGAGCTGGAAATCGCTGTCCAGCAGTATAATCAAACAATCCTTCAAGCTGTCAAAGAAGTCGCCGATGCACTTTCAGAACTTAAAACGGCAGATGAGCGGCAAAAAGAGATAGGGCGTGCTCTTAACGATGCTGAAGCGCTCTTGCGTCTGACCAACCAGAAATATGAGCGCGGCATGGATACAGCTGTTAGTCAGCTAAACGCTAAATCTAATGTTTTCATGCAAGAGCTTGTATTAGAAGAAATAGCCTTGGCGCGGATGGAAGCTATAGTTGCCACCATTCGAGCAGTAGGAGGTGGCTATGTCAGAGATTAAGAAGAATGGAAAAACTCGAAAAATGCTCCTTATTCTTTCCGCAATCATTTTTTCTTTACTAGGCTTAGTATGGTTTTCTCATTGGATCTTAATTGGCCGTTTCTATGTAAGGACAGAAGACGCCTATGTCCATGGCAATCAGATGCAGATCACCTCTCAAGTCTCTGGGGGTGTCAAAGCAATTTATGCCGAAGAGACTGATTTTGTGCAAGCAGGACAGCTACTCGTGGAAATGGAGCAGTCTAGTTATATATTGAGATATGCAGAAGCAAAAGAATCTTTGGCAGAAAGCACAAGAAATGTAGCCTCTCTTTTCCAAAATGCATCAGCTCTCAGAGCTACACTTTGGGCTAGGGAAGCTGAATTAAATCTTGCCAAATTAGATTTGGAGCACCGCCAAGGTCTTGTTGAAACCGGGGCTGTTTCTCTGGAAGAGTTTCAAACTTATCAGACGCGTGTGGAAACAGCTGCAGCCAAAGTAGTTGAAGCTGAGGAGCAGCTTGGTGAAGCTGTCGTCAGGGTAGTGGGTACAACAGTGAGATCTCACCCGCTTGTCCTTCAAGCGGCTACTCGTGTGCAAGAAGCCTATTTAGATCTTGTTCGATGCCGAGTCCTCTCTCCTGTATCAGGTTATGTTGCAAAAAGAGGGGTTCAGGTAGGGGATTGGGTGATGCCAGGGAAGACAATCATGATGGTTGTGCCTCTCGATTACCTCTGGATGGAGGCTAATTATAAGGAAACGCAGCTCAAACATGTCAGAATGGGACAGCCTGTTTCATTTTATTCTGACATCCACGGCTCATCTGTCAAATATCAGGGTCATGTAGTGGGCTATCAAGCGGGTACGGGCACTGCTTTTTCGATTCTTCCGGCGCAAAATGCTTCTGGAAACTGGATCAAAATTGTGCAGCGTGTACCGATCCGTGTCGATATTCCAAAAAAGCAGCTGGAAAAGAATCCATTGATCATTGGTCTTTCTCTACATGCAACGATCGATGTCCATGATAAAGATGGTCGAATGCTTGCAACAGTTCCCTCTTTTGACCCGGTTTATCACACACAAATTTATCAGACTCAAATGGAGGAAGTGGAGCAAATAACTCCAGTGATCGAAACGATCATTGAGACTAATTTGTCCCTTTAAAGAATTGGAAGAAGCGTTAGTTAAAGCACAAACATCACAAGATCTCCACGGTATTTCCAGAGTATTGGCTATACTTGCGGTTGGAATTGGCACCTTCTTGATCACTCTTGATCAGTTTATCGTGAATGTCTCTGTCTCAACAATTGCAGGAGAACTGGGAGTCAGCGATAATGACGGTTCCTGGTCGATCACGGCCTATACAACAGCGAGCGCTTTCGTAATCCCTCTCACCGGTTGGCTGACGGCTAGGATTGGTCAAGTGAGACTATTTGCTCTTTCAGCTCTGCTCTTTTCTCTCTTATCGCTCCTCTGTGGAGGAGCACAAAGTTTGGGTCAGCTGGTCTTTTTCCGCATCATTCAAGGTTTGGTAGGGGGACCTCTTATCCCGCTATCACAAGCGTTGCTCCTTTTTTTGATGCGCAAGGACAAATCAGCCGCTCTTGGTGTTTTTGGAATGCTTGTGATGATTGGTCCTGTGATGGGACCTATTTTGGGTGGATGGATCACTTTTAATCATGGATGGCGGCCTATATTCTATATCAACGTGCCAATCGGTTTGCTTGTAGCTATCACTTCTTATGTATTGCTCTCCCGCTATGAGAGTAAAAAAATAAAATTGCCGATGGATTACTGGGGCCTTTCTCTACTTTTTGTTTGGGTAACTGCTTATCAAATCGTGATGAATAAAGGTTATGATTGGGCTTGGTTCGAGTCAGATCAGATTCGGGCTCTCGGGATTATTTGTTTGATCGGTTTTACTTTCTTTCTCATTTGGGAGTGGTTCCATGAAAGTCCAATAGTTGATCTTAAGTTTTTTAGAAATTTCAACTTCACTATGGCTCTGTTCATTATGACTCCGCTTATGGGTTGTATCTTTTCCAATCTTGTTATAGGCCCACTTTGGGTGCAGAATGTTCTCGGTTATAATCAAGTCTGGGCGGGACTCACTCTCGCACCGTTGGGTTTGACAGCGCTCTTTATGTTCCCTGTTGTTGGTCGCCTCATGCCAAAAATGGACGCACGGCTTTGGGTTTTATTCTCACTGATCATCTTTGCTATCAGTTTTTTTTGGATGAGCGCTTCTCCGATCAACATCGACTTCCGCACCATGGCCTATCAACGGATGTTAATGGGGATCGCGTTTGCTGCAATCTATCCGCCTATTATGGCAATCGCGATTTCAGATATTTCCCATGAAGAAATGCCAAGTGGTGCAGGACTCTTTTCTTTTGCTAGAACGATGGGTTTAGGTTTTGGAGTCGCTTATGGAGCGAATTATTACTTAACCCGGGAAGTGCTTTTCCAAGAGCGCTATGCCTCATTTGTGATCCCATCAAATGATTTATATAATTCTTATGTTGTAGCTCTTAAAGAACTTGGTTTTGAAGGGTTGCAGATCGAAGGCATGCTCTAT
>CAZXQV010000046.1:0-8169 GCA_964643195.1 uncultured bacterium
CTGTACATTTAGGTTGAGAGCTTGAACAGTAGTCACAACACCTTGAATATTAGATTCCAAAAGCAGAGAAAGCGTGGGGTTATCACCTCCGAACGCTAAAGCAATCGGGCCCTTGATCATTCCGCTATTCACCACTAAAGCTGAAGCACCGGTGGAAATAAGAGCAATGCTATCAGCACCCGTAGCAGA
Organism: uncultured bacterium; assembly: GCA_964643195.1. GTDB lineage: Bacteria > Chlamydiota > Chlamydiia > Chlamydiales > JAAKFR01 > JACKPM01. Next base: position 190 of record CAZXQV010000046.1, read on the forward strand.
AATCGTCCCAGTATTCTCCAGTTTGCTTGAAGTGCCTTCAAAAACGACGCCTCTGCTAATCATTCCTGTGGCAGAAATCGTCCCACTGTTTACAAGTTTGGCCGAATCCCCTTCTGATTGAAGACCTCGACTATCTAGACCTGATGCAGAAAGCGTCCCACTATTGATGATCGAGGCTCCAAATCCCTCAGAATTGATGGAAAAGAGACCACCTCCACTCACAGAAATCGTCCCCCTATTCACGATGAATGCCGAAGCCCCGTTAGATAGAATTCCCTCGTACGGGGTTAAGGGAGATGCTGTTACTGTGATTGTACCGGCATTCAATACCGATTGGTTAGCAGTATTCATTTCGACACCATTCTGACTATCTACAACAATCGCTCCTCCATTTTCAATAAGCCCTTCATCACCAATAAAATTCAACAGCTGCGTCGTCGTTACTGTTGTGCCCGATGGCACCACAAAATCAGCTGCCCATAAAAACGCTCCAAATCCACAACTCAATACAACCAACGGCAATCGCATAACAACCCTTCTTTTATTCGAAAATCCAATAAGTAAAAAATAATAACAATAGGGATTTCTGGTCAGATTTCCGAATAAAAATGATAACCAATTGAGTTAAAAATTTTTAGAGAGTCAAAGCTAAGGGCAGAGAGTCCCCAAAAAAACGCGCCTGCTCCTCTTGCGATAGCGGTATCGAAAGATCAATCCCAAACTTTTGCTCAACTGTTGTCAATAACCCAGGCCTTAAATTCACCTCAACTAAATCCGTTTTCCGCGCTAGGTGAAGCAATGTAAAGCCGATATGCTCTTCATCTTTAAAAGGCATATCGATCAGCGCTTCCACCCACATTTCGCACGTCTGCTTAGGTAAGACATTCGCAAGAGAACCATAGAGCGGCTGACGCGCTCCTAACCTTCCAAGTGCCCAATAATCAAAAGGCTTGCCCTTCCCATCCACTAACCTCTGCAAAAGCCCCTTGCCCAATTTTATTTTCTGTTCAGGATCGACAAGTTCTAAAGAAGCGAGGCAGCGTAGCTTCTCACTATAAAGGTATTCATCCTTAGCATTCACCCCTTTTCGACTCAAAATAGTGGGCAAAAGCAGATGGAAAAGTTGGAGCTGTTGGCCTTTTGTAAGTCCCCCAGAGATGCGACGAAATGCAATCCACTTCTGAATCTCTACCTCTTGGGAAAGTTTTTTATCTGCAATATGGAGTTTCCAAAGCGCATTTGTACGATGCTGATCTAGCGGATGACCAAACCCCGGTCTTAAAAAAAAGCCCGCAAGATTCCAAAAGCGACTCCCATATTCAGAAGAGAGGTGACGTTTGCCTCCTTGCTCGATCAACGCTTCAAAAAGCTGTCGCAAAAGATGTGCTCCCCATTTTTCACGTGACTCATTCAAAAGCTGTTCCAATCTCTTCATCAAGCTCTTCAAAAGAGCCTCTTGTCCAGGACTGAAACCCTCTCTGATCAGGTTTTGCGCAGGAATCAGCTCTCCAACTTCGGTGATTTTCTCAAAACGCACTTCATCAGTCCCACGCACTGAAAATTCCAGCTTCCATTTATGCTCACTCTCTTCAGAAGCAAGCCAAAGCTCAATCGTACCCAAAGCGGTGTAGTGCACCTTGAGATAGACCGATGCCTCACTTTTCTTCCCTAACTGTAATACAGTTTGGATCGGAGGTAAAAGTGTCATCTCCTCAATCTCTACTACTGTTCCTGGCGGATCCAAAAGACGCGTACTCGAACTGTAAAGCTGAAAAGAAACTTCTTGGTTTGTGCGCAACAAAAAGAGGTTATCTGGAACAAACCAACTATCCTCTTCACTCCCACGCGCAATCAGAGAAAGTGCTTTGCGCTCTTGATTGACATCCAATCCCAAATAGTAGCCACGCGGAGAACCCCCAGAGATGCGCTGCTCCTTTTTAGCCCCAAAAAGAACAGCACCTCTTGAAACAGCTAAGTCAAGATCATCACTTGATAATACTTCAATAGTCCCAAACCAGCGCGTTAATGACTGAATGATCCTCTCACGGAAAATCAACGGCTTGAGCGCGCCACCATTAAAAAGCAGATGTGTCGGCTTCTTATTTTTAGAAAGGAAGTGAGCGAGCTGCTTAGTAATCGAAGGCTCAGCTTCAAAAGCAAGGCCTATTTTCTTGATGCCTGTTGCCTTCCGGATATTTTGTGCTTCCTCAAAATCATATAAACCGAAGAAGCCATCTAGATCTACATCCTCAGGTTTTAATGTAAAGCGCTTTCCACTCATGATGGAAGAGCCGACACCTTCAACAAAAAAAGAGACGCTTTCCCCTGTGGTAAACATCTTCTCTTTGGCAGCACGGATAGCGTGGATATTCTCACAACCGATCTTGCGAGCCAGAGCATAATCGATGTTATCTCCCCCCAAAAGAAGGTGTCTGCCAACAGCCATCCTTCGAAAGCCATTTTCTACAACATCGATCAAACTAAAGTCAGTTGTACCCCCACCTACATCACACACCAGAATCGTTGAGCCCATGGGCAGCTCTTTCTTCCCCATCCAGGCGTAGAAAGCCGCTTGCGGCTCTTCCAATAGTTTGACATTAGGCAGGCCCGCCATCTTTGCCGCTTGAAGTGTGAGATTGCGCGCTACCTCATCGAAAGAGGCAGGCACCGTCACAATCACTTCCTGCTCTTCTAGATCTTCATGTTCCCGATTCCACATCTCACGAATGTGTGTCAGAAGAAGCGCTGTCGCTTCAACAGGAGAGATCTGTCTTTGATCAAATTCCACAGGTAGAATGCGCTCCTGGCGCAGTGATGCTGGGTTAGAAAGCCAGCTTTTGGCAGAGTGGACGACTCTTGTAGGGATTTTTGTCCCCTCCACTTTCGCCCACTGCCCCACAACACTCTTTTCACCCAGGTAAATGAATGAAGGCAGAAGGTCTCTTTTGCCAAAACCTTCTTGATCAATCTTGAATAGTCTCAACTGGCCATCAAAATAATGAACTGCGCAGTTGGTTGTTCCAAGATCAATGCCGACTATCATCGGATGAATTTATCTGCTGGTACATATTCATAGCCACAATCTCTCGCAACCGGCTCATTAGTGACAGAACCGAGGCAGACATTCAGCCCCTCTTTCAGTCCAAAGCACTCAAAAAAAGCTTTCTTGTAGCACTTATTCGCAATTTCAAGAGCATAGGGAGCCACCGCATTGGTCAACGCCTGCGTCGATGTGCGTGCACAAGCACCTGGCATGTTCGCAACACAATAGTGCACAATTTTATCCACAACATAGATTGGATCACTGTGGGTTGTGATATGCGAAGTTTCAAAACAGCCGCCCTGATCGATCGCAACATCGACAAGCACACTGCCAGGCTCCATCAGTTTCAGCATTTCTCTCGTGACCAAATGAGGCGCTTTTGCTCCAGGAATCAAAACAGCTCCAATCACTAAATCAGCTGTTTTCAAAGCCTCTTCTACCGCGACAGGTGTGCTGTAAAGAGTTTTCAGTTGCGGACCATAGAGATCATCTAATTCTCGTAACCGCTCCAAACGCCTTTCTATGATGGTAACATCAGCGCCAAAGCCCAACGCCATGCGAGCAGCTTGTGTCCCCACAACACCCCCACCTAGAACAACTACTTTGGCTGGCGCAACGCCTGGAACACCCCCGAGAAGCAATCCCTTACCTCCATTAGCCATCTGTAAAGCCCAAGCGCCCGCCTGAATTGCAATCCGCCCCGCCACCTCACTCATCGGTGTCAAAAGAGGCAAACGCCCCTGTTTGTCAATAACCGTTTCGAAAGCAATCGCAACAACTTCTCGTTCTATCAGATGTTGTAAAAGTTCAGGTTCAGCAGCAAGATGGAGGTAACAGAAAAGAATCTGTCCTTTACGTAACAAAGGATATTCCTTCTTTTGAGGTTCCTTAACTTTGATAATCATCTCTGCTTTGTAGACATCTTCTCCAGATGCAACAATGCTGGCCCCTGCCTTCTCATACATTGTATTTGTGTAGCCAATAGACAATCCAGCATCTTGCTGAACTAGTACTTCATGGCCAGCCCTAACAAGCATGTTCACAAAGCCTGGGGTAGCACCCACTCGATATTCGTGGTTTTTAATTTCTTTTGGAATTCCAATTTTCAAGATACAAGCTCCATTTCACGTTCTGCAAATGCCAGCGAGAGTAGCTTAGACACCCCTTTTTCTTCCATAGAAACTCCGATCAAAAGATCAGCAATCGACATCGTTTTTTTGTTGTGTGTGACAATAATAAATTGCGTCTTGTCAGTAAACTGCCTTAGCATCTCACAAAAACGACCGATATTGGTTTCATCAAGTGGAGCATCGACCTCGTCAAGAATGCAAAATGGAGCCCTTCTCACTTCGAAAATAGCAAAAAGTAAGGCTAAGGCTGTCAAACACTTTTCACCACCTGAAAGCAGGGAGATCGAGCGCAATTTCTTCCCAGGTGGTTTTGCTACAATTTCAATCCCAGCCTCGAGAACGTCAGAGCTGCCCTCGAAACAGAGATCAGCCTCTCCTCCACGGAAAAGAATAGCAAAATTCTTGCGGAAATTCTCGCGTATCTGCTCAAAAGTCGCCTTGAAAATCTTGCGACTCTCCTGATCCAGCTTGAGAATGATCTTTTCCAATTCACTCTTTGCTTTTTCCATGTCCGCAGATTGCTCTTTGAGATGACTCGCACGTTTCTCTTGCTCTTCATACTCTTCGATAGCAAGCAAGTTGACTTGACTACTCTTGTCAATCGTGACACGTAGCTGACGGATCTCTTTTTCAGACTCTACAACATCAACATCCTGAATCTCTTGCCAGGTGATGCCTTCGAGCCCTTTTTCCAACTCTGCACGCGCCACATTTTGGGATGCTGAAGCGACTTCAATTTTGTGCAATTTTTCAGAAAGAGCATGCGCCCGCCCCCTTTTGCGACCAAGCTTATCATCAAGCTCTGCGACCTTTTTACGTGCCTTTTCCAAGCCCTCATGCTGCTTTTCAAATTGAGAACGTAACTGAATGACTTCTCCTTCTAACCCTTCAATCGTTGTGCCTCTCGAATCGATCATTTTCTGACAAAGAATACGGTGTTTCTCACATTCATTGACTTCGCTATCGATTTTGACACGCCTCTCTTCCTGAGCTTGTCTCTTCGCATGACTCGCCACGCGCTCTTTTTCCGAGCGGTGCCATCTCTCTCTTGTTTCATTCACCTGCTGACGCAATTGAGGCAGAAGCTCTTTCAATTCCTCTAAGCGTTCTTCTTGCGTTTCAACAAGCGCTGTTTTACCAAGAAGCTGAAGTTTTTTCTCTAATTTCTCAAGAGCTTTTTCTTCTTGTCGCAACTTGCCCAAGCTTTCTTGCAAAAAAAAGTTCTCTTGGACAGAGACCATCTCTTTCTTCCGCCATCTTTCTTCCAAGCTTGATGGGTCTACTAGAGTGGCTTCACATTTTTTCAAGGCCGTTTCTGCTTCTTCGCGCTGCTGTTTGATTTTGACGCGACTCTCTTTTGGCGTTTGGAAGAGTACACCGAAGTGGTCGGTATAGAGACCAGAAGCTGTCACACCCAATGTCCCAGGTTTTTCGTGAATAGGAACGGCAAAGTGCTCTGCCAGTTTTTTATTCTCAAGCGGCAGAAGCGAGAAATTCTCCACACCCTCTTTTTCTGCAAAAGCTAAAATCTCTTCGAGGTCTGATGGAGCAACAAGCAGTGTATCGCTGTAATTGTGCAAAACAGCTTCACAGCCCTTTTTGGGCTTCACATGCTCTAAGAGAGGTTTTAATTTTGTCGGGAACTCTTTCAGCAATCTCTGACTGCCTGATCGGATGCGGACAGTGAGTTCAGCAATCTTGCGATGCAAACTATCGATTTCTGCACGCTTCAGCTTCATTTCAGAGGCCAATTTTTGCCACTGTCCTTTGAACAACTCTGCTTCGTTTTTCAGACTCTCAACAGTCGCTCTTTTGCCCTCAACAGTTTTTTTTAGATCAGCAATCATCTGAAGAATTTTCTAAATCTCATATCTCAAAAAGCGCGCTTCATGAGCTTTTGCTGCCTGCAATTGAAGACGAGCAATCTCTTCCTTTTCTTGATTCACTTCCTGCAACGTTTTCTCCAAAAGATGGAGCTCTTTTTCCAATGCCTCATCTTTCTCAATCACTTCTTGACGCGTGAAGCTGCGCTTTTCTTCATGGAGAGACCGCAGTTGAATTTCCAGCTCAGCTAAGCGCTCTTTAGCTCTCCTAACCTCGACAGAATGGACTTCAAAACTCTTCTCCGCTTGGTAAAGCCTCTCCCGCTTTGCCTCTCCATCGCGCTCTTCAATGAGAAGATGCTCTTTAGATTTGCTGAACTCAGCGGCGAGTAGCTCAATCTCTCCTACAACAACCCGATGCTGCTCTTGCAAATCGATCAGCTCTTTCTCTCTCTCGCTTCCTTGAGCCAAAATGAAGCGCAGTTTGGTGGCCACAACAGCTTTTTCCAAATTGGCAAGACGCTCCTTATTCTCTTGAAAAGCCTTCGCAAGGCTCGCTTGTCGCTTCAGTACCGATGCCTGTTTGGCAACCTCTCCATAGATGTCTTGAATGCGGTTGTAATTTTCAGCGGCAAGTGCAAGCTTCCGGAGAGTCTCTTTCTTTTTGTCGAGGAAAAGACCAATCCCAGCAGCTTCATCAAAAATCGCGCGACGCGCCTGGGGAGCGAGGTGGATCACACGGTCAACACCACCCTGTTCAAAAACCGAAAAAGCATTTTTGCCAACCCCTGAACCCATCAGCAAATGCTGCAGATCACGGAGGCGAACAACTTCACGATTCAATAGGTATTCCGAATCACCATCACGATAAAGGCGGCGCGTGATCGTCACCTCTTCATATTCAGTTTTGAGACTCTCACCCACATCGCTGAGAGTGATCGAGACCTCAGCATAGTTCAATTGAGCCCGTTTGGATGTACCAGCAAAAAGCACATCTTGCATAGCAGAGGCGCGCATCGATTTGGCAGACTGCTCCCCCAAAACCCAGCGGAAAGCATCCACTATATTGGATTTGCCACAGCCATTAGGACCGACGACACCAATAATATCGCGATCAAAATCGATCACAACTTTGTCAGCAAATGATTTGAAACCAACAATTTTTAACTTTTTAAGTCGCATACCTGTCTACTGGAAATATTATCGAAAAGATTAACCATTTCAATGGCAGCTTCAGCATATTCAGAACCTAAATTTTTGCCCTTGATCCCAGAGCGCCTCTCTGCCTGTTCTACAGTCTCGGTGGTTAAAATACCATAGATGATTGGTACCCCAGTAGAAAGAGTGGCTTGCATGATACCCGAAGCGGATTGCGTAGCTACCATATCGAAATGGGCTGTTTCTCCACGAATCACACAGCCTAGACAGATAATCGCTTCAAACTCACTTGACTCAGCAAAACGCTTCGCAGCGAGTGGAACTTCAAAGGCGCCTGGAACCCAGGCTACAGTGACACCGCGAGCACCATGCTGTCCAAGCGACTCAAGCGCACCATCGAGAAGACGCTGAACAATGGGCTTATTAAAACGTGAACAGACGATTGCGAAACGATGTCCTGTACCATCCAAATCGCCTCTATAAGTGACTGAGCTCATAGTCATGTCCCATTTTTTCCATTTTGGTGCGCAAGTAGCGCAAGTTTTCTTTCGTCACTTTGGGAGGAAGAGGCACTCTTTCTGAAATAGTCAAACCAAAGCCATCGAGTCCACCATACTTGGCAGGATTATTTGTGAGAAGTCTAATAGAGGTGAGCCCCAGATCGGCTAAAATCTGCGCGCCAATCCCATATTCTCGCGAATCGACCGGCAATCCCAAATATTCATTAGCCTCGACAGTATCCATTCCGTCATCCTGAAGACCATAAGCACGCAACTTATGACCTAGCCCAATGCCCCTACCTTCCTGCCCTCTTAAATAGAGAAGC
>CAZXQV010000047.1:0-1164 GCA_964643195.1 uncultured bacterium
TCTTCTGTTATTCCTCTTATGGATGAACCACCTGCGATCATGCAGGAACAGATCAATTGCGAAATGCTTGCTGACATGAAATCTGTTGAACCCCCTCTCCGGGTCATCTCTTTCAATATGCTCTTCGACCGCAATGATAGAAAGCTCCCTCAGGAGCACAGGTGGCCAACAAGACGGAGTCGTGTGACTGAGTATATCCACTAATCACGCCCAGACATCATAGGCTCACAAGAACTGGAAGAGAATCAGCGCCAAGATCTGATCAATGACCTCGGACACACTTATGATCTCTATGGCGGTCAACAGGCTATTTTCTATAACAAAGAGCGTGTGGATTTTCTATCGGGACGTTGTTCTGGGCGCATTACTTCTGCACTTTTCAAAGATAAGAAAACTGGAAATCACTTCACTGTGATTAATACTCACCTCACCTTCATATCAGCCGAAGCGCGTCTGCAGGAAGCGAGGCAACTTGTGAAGGTGATTGAATCTACCGAAGGCCCTCTCATTGTGACGGGAGACATGAATAGTTTCCCTATGCGGCCCAGTCTTGCGATCCCCTTCTATGATGGTGATCACATTATCCGTCTGATTGAGAGCAGCGGTGTTCGCGACGCGCGGCTTTCAACAACCCGAGGGCACTTTGGTTTGATCTCTAGCACCAATTTTTCTCCAGAAAAATTGGCGCCCTTCTCAGGAGAAGGGGAACCTGGCGTGATTTTAGACCACATCTTTGTTTCCGACTTAGTAAAGGTCAAAACACATGCCATCGATCCAGCTACAGTTAATGGGCTCTATCTCTCTGATCACTTTCCAGTCGTTGCTGATGTCTTCATTTGCACACCGATAGAGGCTCCTTCAACGTGATGGGACATTTCGATTCAATCAGATCATCGACATAATTGATGTCATACTGATTTTTCAGAAAATCGCTATTGTTCAACATGAATTTGTGAAAAGGAATCGTGCTATCCACTCCACCAATATGAAACTCGCGTAGAGCTCTCAGCATCCTGGCCACAGCCTCTTTGCGATCCTTACCCTTAACGATCAGTTTGGCAATCATCGAATCATAGTAGGGAGGAATCTTATAGTTGGCATAGCAAGAGCTATCAATGCGTACATGAGGCCCCCCTGGTGGCAAGTAGTATTCCAAGGTGCCCG